>OMJF01000066.1 GCA_900299285.1 Anabaena sp. 54
AAGGATGAACAGGATGAAAACAGAAAATTACTCACCAATTACCCATTACCAATTACCCATTACCAGCCTCAACTAGATAACTAGCAACTTGAGTTAATAGATAAAAATAAATGGACTTATGATGTAGCTATTTAAGGAAAAATCAGGGAATAATTAAACCTATTCTCAAAAATCATGACTATATAAGCAATTCCCTAATTTATTACCATATAACTGCTGTGCGGCCATTGTCCACCCAATAAAGCATAGATTTCTACAGGTTTGGCAGAAATTGTTACCCCAATCTCATAAGATTTACCTGTGAAAGCAGCAAAGCGACGACAAGCTTCATCATAAAAGTGACTACGGCGATAATTTTTATTAGTTAAATCAATGGCAAATAGTCCGTAAAAATAGCGAGGAATACTTTGAATTGTTTCGACAATTTGCCCTAAATTTCTCGCCAAAATTGCATTTCTAGGAACTTCTGTTCCCCAAGCTGTGTCCAAAGCCCAAGAGGCAGAACTGAGGTGAGAACCGCCACAAATTCCACAAATTCTGGGAGTAACAATTAAGCCGGCTTGGGGATCTTTTCCTCGTAAAATTATTTCAAAACCACGAAAAAGTTCCGCGTGAGTCCAAGCGTTTATTACATATCCATTTTCGATTTCGACACGCACATCTAAATCACCCTCGACTCTACCAACGGGTGAAATATCTAAGGTTTGAATTGGCATATTTTCTGGGTAATTGGTAATTGGTAATTGGTAATTGGTAATTGGTAATTGGTAATTGGTAATTGTTTCTACTAATGACCAATGACCACTGACTAATAACTAAACGGTAAAAAAGTCTTCCTCAGCCCATTTTGGGGCTGCATCTTTGGCGACAACGGTAAGCACTGCGTAATCTTTATGGTTGACTCCGGGGGGTATTTCTTTGGGTACTCCCATGACGGTTTGAGTTTTAAAAACTGTTCCGGGTTCAAGGTCAAAAAAGGGAAATTCCGGTTCTGTACAGCCTAAACAGGGCATTCCAGCGCGGGTTTTGGAGGAGACGCGGTTCCAAAGAATGCGGTTACAGGAAGAACGGGTCATAGGTCCACGACAACCTAAGTCGTAAAATAGACAACCTTTGCGTTGTCCAAATTCGCCGGTTGTGGCTTTGTATGCAAAGTGAATGTTGCGGGTACAACCGGTTTGGGTGAAGGTGTTAAAGAAGGTTTGGGGACGATGTAGTTCATCGAGAACTATATCATCAATTCGTCCGGTGGCGATCGCTACTAATATCTGCGTTATCCAGTCGGGGTGTGCGGGACAACCGGGAATATTAATGACGGGTAAACCACCTTGACTGACAAAATCTGAACCTAAAAAACCGCCTTTTTCCCGTTTCAGAAATTGTAGTCCTTTGGAGTCGCTGGGGTTGGGTGACATTGCGGGAATTCCTCCCCAGGTTGCACAGTCTCCCACTGCGACAATGAATTTGGCAACTTTGGCTAAATCGTTTAACCAATCTTTCATGGGACGGTCTGCAAACCGGTTCCATTCTCCTGTACCATTAGGGGCGTTAACTACGCTGCCTTCAAATACCAAAATATCCAAAGGTGTTTTCCCTAAAATACAGTCCCATAACATGATTTGGACATTATCACCCAATTCTAAACCCAAGGAAGGATGCCAAAGTATTTTCATGCCGAAATCAGCAATTAAATCACAAGCTGTCGGTTCTTCCGCATTCAGAAATGACATGGTGTTACCTGAACAAGCACCACCTTGTAGCCAGAGTACATTAGTCATTAGCTATGTATTTTTATATATGTTGACAATGGACAATTAAGGAAGTTTTCGAGAGGTATAATTTACCCTTTTTTCAGGATTTAGCTTGTAGATTTTGACCCTCTTGATCATTAATTTGGAATCCTATTTGATTTGTAGTCCAGATTTGTATTGACTAACCTTACGACACAGAGATCACAAAGAAGGAGAACAGGGAGATATCTATGTCTACTGCAATTGCCACCAACACATTTTCTTTAGGAGTGCTATAGCTATATTTGTTATTATAATCTAAGGCATTATTTAAGTCAATTACCTTTTTTCTAAATAAAACTAAAAGTTTTTGAATAGGAAAATGTAGTAAAATGACAAATCCAAAAATCAATGATCAGGACGTGATATAATTTCCCCCACTTTAAAAGTTTGTCGTCCTATTGTCACTAGATCATCATCTCCTAATTTCCGTCCCCTTCTTGTTTCCACTATACCATTCACTTTCACCTCACCATCAAGTATCAACAATTTCGCTTGACCTCCGGTAGAGGTCACACCAATAAACTTTAAAAACTGGTCTAATTTAATCATTTGCTTTTACTAACTAATTAAAAAGTATCATCTATAGCAAGATAGCAGAATTTAGGATTTTGGCAATAAATTAAATTCTACCAAAGCCGGTAAAAAGTTTTTATTTTCATGGCTAGGACGACTGAGTTTAACCAGGACAAACCGTTGTAGAATAGTCAAGTTTTCCCAAGCTGCGATAGTGATAATTATACCTATTTCTTGAGCTTTTTCGTCAACACTTCTGGGAATAGTGGTAGTATCTACCCATGCTGGGTCAGGTTCAATTGGTAATTCAGCTACAGGTTTACCAGTCATTTTTAATACCAATTGCTGAATATAATCCCTGTAATTATGAATTTGACTATCTGTATCACAAGGTAATGTGACTAAATTTTGACGTGATTCTTGATTCATTTGATTCCATTCCGCTAATTTTAGCTTAATACCACAAGTATCTAGTTTGTAACGTACTAGCATAGGAATACAGCGCAAGGAATCAACAAAATCCGCTTCAAATTCAAAAAAATCTGTCATAAAATTGGTATTATTTTTTTATAAAAAATAGATTTAAACCCCGTCTAAGTTGAAACCTATAGTTTTTCTATGGCGAAAACCCAAGTCTTCAAGATGGATGGGGTATATATAATGATTGTAAATGATTTATGAAAAAATATCGTACAATCTATAGCCCACCTGGGAGTTACAGCAAATTGTCATCAAACCGGTAACAAGAACCTCAACCCCCTCCAATATCAAAAGTTTATCCTTTTCCTCCCCCCGCTGCGGGGGGATTGAGGGGGGTGCGATGAGGGGGGATTGAGGGGGGTGCTGCGGGGGGATTGAGGGGGGTGCGATGAGGGGGCTAAGATGTACCTTATATGATTGGAAATCGCTGTAATTCCCGGTCTCATGGCCAAAGTCATCTAAAGATGACTAAATAACCCAAAAATTAACAAATCGGATTGCTATAGAATACAAATATTATGAATATTGATTCCCAGTATCATGTTACGACTATTATTTTAGCTGGTGGTAAAAGCACTCGCATGGGTAGAGATAAAGCTTTAATTCCCATAGGCACTGTACCCATGTTACAATTAATTTGTAATATTGCTGAAGCTTGTACAAATAAAGTTTATGTTGTCACTCCCTGGCCAGAACGTTATCAAGAATTACTCACACCTCAAAGTCAATTTATTCGAGAAGTTCCTTTACCTGGGGAAACTGAAAATGAACCACGCACCCATGGACCGGTTGTAGGTTTTATGCAAGGTTTAGCAGCGGTTGAAACAAATTGGGTACTTTTATTGGCTTGTGATTTACCAAATTTACGGCTAGAAATTTTACGAAATTGGATAGGTCAATTAGATAAAATTCCCGAAAATAAAATAGCAGCTTTGGTACAAAATCACCAAATTTGGCAACCTTTATGTGGTTTTTATCGTCGTCGTTGTTTACCGGAATTAAAGCAGTATATTGAAGGGGGTGGACGTTCTTTTCAAGAGTGGTTAAAGTCTTATTCTGTAGAAGTATTGGTTTTGGAAGATATGGAAATGTTATTTAATTTTAATAAAAATAACCCCGAATTAAAAGAAATCGGGGATTTAAAGAGACCCTAAATGGTCTAAAAATAATAATTTCCCTAAGTTTCAAATTTTGAGTTTCTAAATTTCATATCTGACTTCAGCAACGCCGATTTTTGCTTGGGCGATTTTTCTTTTAGCAAAAGCACCTGCGCCAAAAGCGATTGTTGCACCCATTAAAGGAAGCGCGTCTGTTTCCCAGGGAACTGCTGTGACAGTGGTACTAAGTTCAAAATTAGTTAAACGGCCACCACTAGCAACCGTAAATCGATTAATTATATACCCATTAGTCACGGCTGGAAAGATAACTTGTCCAGCATTTTGACTGATATAGTCAGTATCATGTAAATAAGTAGACCCGTTATATCCATCTTTCCATCCATCTGCGTGGTTCGTTATATTTTGACCAGTTGCGCTTGCATTGATACCAGTAATAAAATCGGTCAGGCCATTTTTGGGTTCCTTGTTTATAATATCGATCTTGTAATAAATGCTATACGTTCCCGCACTCAACTGCTGCGCACCCTTTTTGAATGAAAGTACGAAATCATTTGAACGTGGAGGACTTTGTGGACCAGAAACATCAGTGAATTGATCGCTAATAGTAAATGTGTTTAGTATGGTACTATTAGTTGTAAGATTATTATTCAGTGTGAATCTCAGGTTACCATACTCAATAGGGGTATTCCGCCAAGCACCGAAAGTATCACCGATACCAATAGCATAAGCTGTTGATAAAGCACCACTACCCAAAACACTGGCAAGAGAGAGTCCGGTTAAAACCGCAATTTTCTGTAAATTCATGAGAGCCTCTTGGTTATTAGATGAACAAAGATTATAAAATACACTCTGGCTGATGATACTAATTATTGTAAAAGATGTCAAGTAGTTTTACTAAACAAGTAAACAGTAGATAAATATTTATAATCATCTAGATAGATAATCATATAAATATCTTATGCAATAAATATGGCTTGTAGTGATCAACTGTACTGCATTTAATTTAGGCTGTATTAGTTATAGCGGGCATCCTGCCCGCACCACAAACAAGATTTAGCCATATTAGGATGGTACAATTTAGCTCGGTAAAAGCCTAGTAAAAGTTATTATCCAATTTGAAAATTACAGTAAATTATTTTTAACTGAGATTAATATTGGTAAATCTACTCTAGATTTTCATCAAGCAAATGTTTTATAGTTGAAAATATTGTTGTTGTTGCCTTTGTACTCAAGTTCGTGAATAGGAAATAAGTAAAAACTCCCTATTTAGCTTTAGGTGAATTTTGCTTTCAGTCAGGAAATTGATCAAAAAAGGTTTCATAATTTGTCATGAAACAAACAATGATAAATTGAGAAATCTGCATCAACTCGAAAACTGCGTAAATCAGCTTATTTAATAACCCAAATGTGTGAGTATTGATAATTTAATTCGCCAGAATAATTTATGATATCTAGTATGACAGATTCAGCGGTAAAAGCTGCGATCGCGGCTATATCTTCCGAGTCAGCAACAACAGTAGAAAAAATCCAAATGCTGATGGAAATTGCGACAGGTTTACAAAAAAAGCCGAAAACATCCCAAGATCTACGCCATGCAATTGGGCTATTTGACCGTGCATATCAAATGTGTGGGCTGGAATATGTTTTACTGAAAGCACGGGCTAAGGTGGGCAAGGCAGGGGCATTACAGATGATTCCTGATGGTGATTCCCAGATGTTGCAAGAAGCCCGGGCAGATTATGAGGAAGCTTTGCCAATTTTACAACGATTTGCCACAGCGGAGGAAGTGGCAGCAGCCCAAATGAATTTGGGTTTGGTTTTACAATCTTTAGTTCCCGAAAATTTAGCGCGGATAAGTGATAGTATTCATCTTTATCATCAGGCTTTGCGGGTGTTTACTTGGGAAAAGTATCCCCAAGAATATGCGATTTTATATAATAACATTGCGATCGCTTATCTGTCTATGCCTATGTCATCAGAACGGGAATCTTTACGTCAAGGTTTAGCAATACAGTCTTTTGAAACTGCTCTCAAACATATTAATATAATTGACCATCCTAGAGAATATGCAATGTTGCAAAATAATTTAGGAAATGCTTTACAATATTTAGTAAGTTCTCATCCTGTAGAAAATAATTTACGGGCTATTTCGGCTTACAATGAAGCTTTGAAAGTGCGGAATCCTCAAGATACACCGTTAGAATATGCTAACACAATTTCTAACAAAGCTAATGTTCTTTTCAACTTACCTGACAATCCTCAAAAACCGGAATTAGGGAATATTAAAAATCTCTTACAAGCGCGAGAATACTATCAAGAAGCTTGGCAAATATTTACAGAAAATCAACAACGAGAACAAGCGGAAATAGTAGGTAAAGCACTAGAAGATTTAGCCGCAGAAATCCAAATATAGGAGAATAATCATGTTTGATTTTGTCAATGATCCAGAATTTATTAATTTTCTGTATAGTCTCAATACAGAATTGAATTTTACCACAGGATTTACCTGGTTAATCATTGCTGTAATTTTATCAATGGTTGGTGGTGCAATTGGTGGAATTATCCTTGCTGGTAAAGATATCGGATACAAATTTGCAGCCATAATTGGTAGTTTATTCGCACCAGCGGGAGTAATTCCTGCGGTAATTTTAGGGTTATTTATCCTGAATTTATTAGCTAATTACTAGGAGGATATATGTTAGAATTAAGTTGGTTTTCTGCTAAGTTATTTTTTAAGGGTAAACTATTCCGTGACCCCATATATTTTCTGCGTCAAACTATTATCGCTAGTGGTATTGGTACGGTCATATTAGTATTATTAGCACAAACATCAATTCCCCTTTGTATTCCTATTACTGTAGCTAGTTTAACGACTGGTGTAATTATGCCTTTTTTATTGCGAGATTTTAGAATGAAATGATTTATAGTAGGTTGGGTTGATATTAGGAAACCCAACATGATCAACAGATAAACAAGTAGGTTGGGTTGACCCCAGGAAACCCAACATCAACATTTTCATTTTCACAACTTTGTTGGGTTTCGCTGTTGCTTAACCCAACCTACAAATATATTACAATAATGATAAATTTGCAGATATGTACGCTCAAACTATTGCTTATGGGTTATTTACTGCAAAAATTGGTCATGCACAAAACCCTGGACAATTTGCATTTAATCGCACAACAGCAAGTATTTATATTACTGATAGAATTCCTTTTTTAAAAGGTTTATTTGATTTAGTTTTAGGAACTAATAGCGTTAGTAAAATTCACAAATCAATTGAGAATTTAATAGAGTTATTTAACACAATAGACATGACCAATATTTTAGACAACTTTGGTCAAGAAACCCGCACAGAAGATCCAGTTATTCACTTTTACGGTCAAGCAGCCAAAGTAAAAACCGACATTTCTGTAACTGTAGTCTTAGGAAATCCTCCTTATTCTGTCAGTTCGCAAAATGCGAGTAAACGCAAAAGAGTCTTAAATCTAGGAGTCATCTTATGCTCAAGCCAACAACTCCAAAACTATTTTTCTCACTGCTGCTACTGTACCAGTTAGTCGCGCAAAGTGCTGTATGTCTGTGTACTCTTGACAATATTCATCTATGACTCCCACTGTTGGGTGGGACTCTCGACGTAAATGTTTGAGGATTTGTAATTCTACATCCATTGCTCTACCTACCTTGTAGGGTTTTTTCTTTTAACTATTATGTTCTTTATTCTCGGAAAGTGACATCAGAGGGGTAAATAGGTGATCTTGTACAGGAATTAGTGATATAATCATCTACAATCGCCTTTAGCATTGGAGATGTTAACAAATATTAAAGATAAACGTCACCAAAAAGCTATAAGTTCACGAATTGATAAACTAAAAATAGAACCTGAAAAGCAGGGAAAACCTTTAACTGGACAACTAATAAATTATCGTAGTCTTAGGGATGTAGGGCAACGCTACCGTATAATTTATCAAGTGGAAAATGATAAGGTAGTTGTTTTAGTAGTTGGCATAGGTTTAAGAAAGGAAGGTAATAAGGAAGATATTTATAATCTTTTACAAAAATTATTATAGCTTACCATACTATCAACAATCACCAATCACCAATTACCTAAATATGCACGAACTTGGAATAACCCAAAATATCATCGCCATAGTCACTGAAAATGCCCAAAATAAAAAAGTCCAACGGGTATTATTAGAAATAGGTAAACTATCCGCAATAATGCCAGAAGCAATTAAATTTTGTTTTGATATTTGCGCCCAAGGTACAATAGTAGAAGGGGCAATATTAGAAATATTAGAAATACCAGGAATGGCAAGATGTCGCCAATGTGGTAATACATTTTATGTAGATAAACCCTTTGGAATTTGTGAATGTGGTAGTCTAGAATTAGATTTAATAACAGGTCAAGAATTAAACATTAAAGAAATTGAGGTAGAAGAATTATGTGTGTAACTTGCGGCTGTTCTTATGATAACAATACTACTATTACAAACATGGAAAACCAACATTCTCACACTCACACTTTAACAGATGGGACTGTAATTACCCATTCCCATGATCATCAACATCATGATCATCATCATGAATCACCTGCAAATGTTCACGCCAAAATTCATAATACAACTATATCTTTAGAACAAGAAATTTTAGGTAAAAATAATTTATTAGCTGCCCAAAATCGAGGTTGGTTTAAAGGTCGAAATATTCTGGCTTTAAATTTAATGAGTTCACCAGGTGCAGGTAAAACAACTTTATTAACTCGCACAATTAATGATTTAAAAGACAGATTAAATATTAGTGTAATTGAAGGTGATCAAGAAACTACTAATGATGCCGAAAAAATTAAGTCTACAGGCTGTAAAGTGGTGCAAATTAACACCGGCACAGGTTGCCATTTAGATGCTTCGATGATAGAAAAAGGTTTACAGGAACTTAACCCGCCTTTAGATTCTGTAGTGATGATTGAAAATGTCGGAAATTTGGTTTGTCCGGCTTTATTTGACTTAGGAGAAGCCGCTAAAGTGGTAATTTTATCAGTGACGGAAGGGGAAGATAAACCGATTAAATACCCCCATATTTTCCGCGCTAGTGATATTATGATTATTACGAAAGTTGATTTGTTGCCTTATTTGCAGTTTGATATTCAAAAATGTATTGAATATGCAAAACAGGTAAATCCTAAAATCCAAATTTTCCAGGTTTCTGCTAATAGTGGTGCTGGTTTGGATGAGTGGTATGGGTTTTTGTTGGGTAAGGTTGTGGCTAAAGTTATGATGTAGATTTACCCCACTAACGACCCAACCAACGCCAGAAAATTTTAACAATGGGTTTTATCAACAGCCACAACAGGTAAAAAGGCAAAATTAAAACCACTAACAACCAATCAAAAACCGACATAAATTTTTGCCATTGTCGCAACAGACGCAAATTTTCTCTCGCTTCGACTGTATTCGGATGCTTAACCCCTAACACCCGTTCATACATTTCTAAAGCTTGAATGTAGAGAGATTCGGCTTCTACGTACCTGCCTTGGTTATCGTAGAGTGCTGCTAAATTATTCAAGCTAGAAGCAACATCAGGATGGTCGCCTGTAAATAGCCGCTTTCTCATCTCCAAAGCTTGAATGTAGAGAGGTTC
>OMJF01000067.1 GCA_900299285.1 Anabaena sp. 54
CTATAGGTTCACCAAGTATTTCAAATAATAGAGTGTGAAAAGTAAGAAATATTTGGTAGAATATGGTATCTGTGTGCATTGTTTCTGCTTTTTATGTTTGTGAATTAATTGTTTATCTGGTGATTTTAGTAATGTTTTCTAGTTCCTATTCTCAAAGACAAAACAAGGTTTTGATATTCTTATTATGAGGATAAATTTTGTGTTCTTATTTCCCTACTGCTGAGATTTATTCTAGAAATAATCATCTTAGTAATTCAAAACTCTTCTATATATATGGGCGCACTATTTCCCACAAATAACATTATCATACCCCAAACTCAAAACACTGTCAAGCCCCTGGGCTGAAATTACCGAAACTCGTGAAATTATTGACAAAATTCTCAATAATCATGAGAATAGACCCCGGTTTATTGAGAAAGTTCTTTTTTGCCAAAGTCTTATATAAATAACTTATATCTCTATAACAAAATCCCCAAATTATTTAATCAATCTTCTAATTTAGATAAAAACCTCTATATTTCTCTTTTTTCTGTGTCCTCTGCGGCTGTGCGAGAGCAAAAAACCACTATCATAATCTTATTAATCGTAGCTAATTAAATTAATACTTGCTGTAGCTTAAAAAAGCATAAAAGATAATAATTGACAAAAATATTTCTAAAAGACAAGATATTGTTACAATATTTAACAACATTGATTTAACTGGTGGCTTCTTCATGATGGTTAAGACACTTCCCCCTAGTTCTCGAACAAGTCAGGAGGACAGTCGCGGAGGCGAATTGTCCGTAATTGAAGTCATAGCGGAAAAAAGTGCAGAGACTTTAGTAATCAAGTCAGCGGAAGTCTCCAGACAGCCGAGACACAAGCCGCGAGTGACAACAGGAGCTGAACCGGAGACGCTGCTGTATAATCCTGTAGAAATACAAGAACAATATAGTGGACGATTTCTGCAAGTTTTAGGGCGGATTTTGACGGTTCTTAAACCAACAATTTCCTTTGTGTTTGGCTTATGGTGGGATAAGCAATGGGGAATGTTGGTAAAAAATGAACAACGTCGCGCCATTCAACTCAGAAAATTATTAACAAAACTCGGTCCGGCTTACATTAAAATCGGTCAAGCTTTATCTACGAGGCCAGATTTAGTTCCACCAGTTTATTTAGAAGAATTAACTAAACTACAAGACCAATTACCGGCTTTTCCTAATGAAATAGCGTACCAGTTTATAGAAGAAGAACTAGGATCACCACCGGCAGAAATTTATGCAGAATTGTCTGCTCAACCCATTGCGGCTGCTTCCTTGGGACAGGTATACAAAGGAAAATTAAAAACTGGGGAAGAGGTAGCGATTAAAGTTCAGCGTCCAGATTTACGGGAACGAATTACTATAGATTTGTATATTTTGCGAAATCTAGCTGGTTGGGTACAGCGGAAAGTCAAGCGCGTACGTAGTGATTTGGTGGGGATTTTGGATGAATTAGGCGATCGCATTTTTGAAGAAATGGATTATATTCATGAAGGGGAAAATGCCGAACGCTTTTTTGAGTTATATGGTAGCATGAAGGATATTTATGTACCAAAAATTTACTGGGAATACACCAACCGTCGTGTTTTAACGATGGAATGGATTAATGGTCTCAAATTAACTCAACCAGAAAAAATTGCGGACTTAGGAATCAATGCGCGGTATTTAATTGAAATTGGTGTCCAGTGTTCCCTGCGTCAATTATTAGAACATGGATTTTTCCATGCTGACCCCCACCCAGGTAACTTGTTAGCTACTATGGATGGTAAATTAGCTTATCTTGATTTTGGGATGATGAGCGAAGTTAAACCAGCCCAACGTTATGGTTTAATTGAGGCAATTGTTCACGTTGTTAATCGAGAATTTGATAGTTTAGCAAAAGACTATGTAAAGCTAGAATTTCTGACTCCAGAAACGGACCTTACCCCTATTGTTCCGGCTTTTGCTAAGGTATTTGCTAATGCCCAAGGTGCAAGTGTAGCGGATTTGAATATTAAAAGTATTACCGATGATTTATCGGCTTTAATGTATGAATATCCTTTCCGTGTTCCACCTTATTACGCTTTAATTATTCGTTCTCTTGTCACTTTAGAAGGAATTGCAATTTATATAGATCCTAACTTCAAAGTTCTCAGTGAAGCCTATCCTTATGTTGCTAAAAGGTTATTAACAGATCCAGCAGATGAGTTAAGAACATCATTAAAAGAGTTACTTTTTAAAGATGGTAAATTTCGCTGGAATCGTTTAGAAAACTTATTAAAAAATGCCCGCAGCAACGAAGAATATGATCTTAACTTAGTCCTCAATCAAGGAGTAGAATTTCTTTCTTCAGAACGGGGTTCATTTATTCGTGATAGATTAGTTGATGAATTTTTCAATAGTGTAGATGCTGTTAGTAAAAATGCTTTACATAATTTCACCTATATCCTTCGAGAAAGGGTGGGATTAACAGCGGTAAATCAAATTCCATCAGCTACAGTTGAACAACAACAAACCTTAGAATATATTAAACGTATTGCTGGTATTCTGCGAGAAACTAAAGGTTTTGATGCTACTAAAATAGCACCGCAATTAGCCCAAATTGTTGTTAACCCAGGAGTGCAGCGTTTAGGACACCAAATTGCTAGTCGCGTTACTCAAAAAGCTGTAACTCGGATAATTCGAGAGTTATTAGCGTCTGAATAAGGAAGTTTAATTATAGGTCTCCCCAAGCTATATTAAATTTACCCTCAAGACAGTTTAAAAGTGACGGAAAACAGAACGAAAGTCCTGCTAATTCCAGTCGCTTTTAAAGGACTTGAGTTATGAGACGGGAAATCTATTGAATAAGCGAATATTCCCAACAATGTAAATTAATATTCCTCCCCGCAACGACAACTGCGGCCGCAAAATTATCTGTTGGTGTTAATTCCCTTAAATTCCAATTTCCTGGTACAAGTAATCTACTCGGTTGATTTTTTGTTAAAGATATTTTAATTTCTTCTAACTTTACTAAACCATCTCCTGTGGCTTTTACATAAGCTTCTTTACAAGTCCAATAACGGAAAAACATTTGCTTTTGTTCTTGAGAAGAAACTAAGCGCAGATGTTCATATTCTTCAGCAGAAAAAAACCGTTTGGCCAGACTTTCTAAATCTGGCATAGTGCGAATATATTCTAAATCTACACCAAGATTTTGATAACTTACACCACACAAAGCCAAATCTTGGGAATGAGATAAATTAAAGAATAATCCTTGGTCAACAAATTTAGCCGCTAAAAAGGGCTTACCACGGGGTTGATATTCAAATTCCACTTGTTTGGGGTCAATAGCTAAATATCGCCCTAAAATAGCGCGGAGAGTGCCACGAGAAGCGATAAATCTTCGCCCATGTTCAGGAAAATAGAACCTTTCGGCGCGAGTAATTTCATCACTAGATAAAGTTTCCCAAAAAGCTTGTAATTGTGATTCTGACTGGTTTAAATTAATGCGCCAAAGATGCACATCATTTAATGACAAATTTAAGTTTTTGGGTGCAGTTAGCCAATTATAATTAAACACAGTTACAGGGAACAAATTTTAAAGTCTTGTGGTGTAAAGTCTTTGAGGTCAGGTAAATGCTGTAATTAATAATCCCCATAAACATAAATTTTAATAGATTTTAGACTAATTGAAAGGAAAGAATCAGGTAACGCAACAATCCTAAATTACTCACCAATTCTACATCAGCAGTGGATTTTCTGTCAATTTCGCCGCCCATTTGCTCAAATATCCGTTTGACAATGGGATAGGTTGGCAGTGTTTTTACTGTAATATCTTCTTCTTCAAGTATACTAAGTCCTATTTCTTTGGCAAGTTTTCGGTAATCGTTCAGAGTAAACCGACTGTCCACTCTACCATAGGTTTGTCCCACAGGTGACTTAATTACCTGTCCTACAACGTTCATCAAGTGATAAGCTAGGGGAATGGGGACAAAATCAGATAATGCCAGTTTACCACCGGGTTTTAAAACTCGCTTTGCTTCTTGGAAAAAACGTTCCCGGCTGGGAAAATGAAAAATACACTCCACTGCTAGTACCACATCAAAGGAAGCATCTTCAAAAGGAAGTTGACAGGCATCACCTTGTATAAATTCAATGTGATTAGAGTTAGAGGATTTAACTTCTGTTCTAGCACGTATTAATTGGCGTTCATCAATATTTAAGCCCACTAGTCCCGTATTGGTAAAACGCTGATTCAAACTAGCAATAGTTCCACCAAAACCACACCCCACATCCAATACTTTATCGCCATCTTTTACCATTGCTGCATCGCAGACTCGCTGACAAAGATTTTCGGCTGCTGCAACAAAATCTGATACTGAACCATCGGCTTTTTTCGGGTTTTCCCAGTAACCCCAGTGGACGTGCCTACCAAAGGCTTGCATTGTCTCGGTATCACCCTGGCGGAATTTTTCCAGAAGTTTGTCAAAATAGGGAAGATATATATTACTATTGGACATGACTATATATGACTCAGTTAATAAAAGGGGGTAAAATTTCGTAACCAATTATAATATATGTGGGAACATCTAACTGCAATTAATCACGCCAATACTAATCCAAGATTAACTTTTGTTTTCTGAGGTTGACGTTCAAAAGAGTAGTTGCTGCCCCATCACAGATCCTAAATAGGTTCTATATTAGATTTAACATATTTTTTATAATTAAGATGATAGTCTTTTTATATCAAGGAAAACAAAAGTTTACGGTTTGCTTGATGATCTCAAAAGTCCCTCAACTTTCTACCAGAATTAGCACAGCGAACTTTTGGTAGTGGGGGGAACGTCAATTATCCTTAAATAAAGTAGTTATAATTTTTCAGAATGCCGAGGATTCTTGTCATAGATGATGACCTAGCGATTTCAGAACTTGTTGCCGTCAACTTGGAAATGGCAGGCTACGATGTTAGTCAAGCCGAAGATGGTATCAAAGGTCAAGCGCTGGCTCTCCAGCTACAACCGGACTTAATTATGCTTGATCTGATGTTACCCAAAGTAGATGGGTTTACAGTTTGTCAACGCTTACGTCGGGATGAGCGCACTGCTGAGATTCCTATATTGATGTTGACTGCTTTAAGCCAAACTCAAAATAAGGTAGAAGGGTTTAATGCTGGTGCGGATGACTACCTTACAAAACCATTTGAGGTAGAGGAATTATTAGCACGGATACGGGCTTTATTGCGACGCACTGACAGAATTCCCCAAGCAGCAAAACATAGTGAAATTCTCAACTATGGATCTCTTACTCTTGTTCCCGAAAGATTTGAGGCTATCTGGTTCAAAACAACAGTGAAATTGACCCATTTAGAATTTGAGTTACTCCACTGCTTGCTACAACGTCACGGACAAACTGTTTCCCCCAGTGAAATCCTCAGAGAAGTTTGGGGTTATGATCCTGATGATGATATTGAGACTATTAGAGTACATATTCGTCATTTGAGAACCAAACTCGAACCAGATCCTCGTCATCCACGCTACATTAAAACCGTCTATGGGGCTGGATATTGTCTAGAATTACCTAGTGTATCTTCTGAAATTGAAGATCCAGTAGCTACAATTTCTGAATGAAATCTAGTTAAATATCCTGATACTCAGATCCCTGATTTTTCAGAAAGATCAGGGATCTATGTTACATAAATTGAATTTTTAACGCCAACTTAACTTATTGTTAATGTTGATGTTTTTTTGCTTTTTAATCGCTTTAACCCTACACCAAGACCAATTCCTGTCATAGAACCAAAAATAGTACCACTCCCTGAAATATCCCAAGGCACAGGCACAGTCACAGCTGTAGCGAACCATCGGTTGGGATTACTGTGGTGAGATTCGTTGTAGAGGTGTTCAACTGTTCCTATATATGGAAGTGCGGTTGAATTGTTCGGATGTATTGACGCGAAACTTACAATAGTGTTCGTCTTTCCAGGTACGTGTTCAGTCTGGGTTGCATAAGCGAAGTACACTCCTCCCCAATTATTCCCATTTATTTCAGTCGAATTCACGTAACAACCGCCTAATTGACAACCAACAACACTAGCCAATCCATTAGCAAGAGATTGATTTCCCCACAACGCATTAAGTGGACTGTTCAAAGCATTTGTGCCTTCAAAAGCATCATCGCCGTTGAAACTGTGCGTAGTTACATCGTACTTTGAACCATTATAGGTAAAAACAACAGCACCAGCAGGGGAAGCAGAAGCAATCGTCCCAGCCAAGGTAGCACCAGCGATAGCTATACAAACTTTTTGGTTGATGAACATGGTGTTCAAAAATAAAATAGTTAACACGAACAAAGTTTAATACTATTTAACAATAAATATTGAATCTCATAACAAAATTTTACACTTAAAGACATAGTAACCCCGAAACAACAAAATTAGCTCGCCAAGACAATCTTCCTGAACCAGTATACATAGCTCGGATTTTGACACAAAAAATTCTGTAAATATCGCAGTTTACCTCACTTGGTCGTATTCACAATGCTTATACAGCCTTTGAACCATCCTAATTTGGCTACATTAGTGACAAATTTAATTATTTCTAATTGCAGATTTTTAGAACAAAACTGTTCCCAGTTAAAAGTTAAGAGTTTCCTACCCTGACAGATAACTTTTTCAAAAACTTCTAATTATCAAAAACCATGGTACAATAAATAGTTCTCTAAAATAGTGCTGGGTGAAGAACGTAGAGACAAAACTCAGCACACCTACACACTCAGCACTAAAGAACTCTAGTTTATGCCATTGCCAATTGTTGCAATTATCGGCCGACCAAATGTGGGCAAATCTACTTTTGTAAATCGTCTTGCTGGAGATCAAACAGCAATAGTCCACGATGAACCAGGTGTAACACGCGATCGCACTTATCGTCCAGCTTTTTGGAATGATCGGGAATTTGTCGTAGTGGACACAGGCGGCTTAGTTTTTAACGATGACACCGAATTTCTCCCTTTAATTCGCCAACAGGCTTTAACGGCTCTTGCAGAAGCCTCTGCGGCGATTTTCGTAGTTGATGGGCAAGCTGGTCTAATGCCCGCAGATGAAGAAATTTCCGCATGGTTACGTCAGCAACCAGTACCCGTATTATTGGCTGTAAATAAATGCGAATCTCCTGACCAGGGAATCATTCAAGCCGCTGAATTTTGGGAATTAGGACTAGGTGAACCTTTCCCCATGTCCGCTATTCATGGTAGTGGGACGGGGGAAATTCTAGAGGAGTTAATGAAACATATTCCTTATACAACAGAAGTAGAGGAAAATCCAGAGATTAAAGTCGCTATCATCGGTCGCCCCAATGTAGGAAAATCCAGTCTGCTTAATGCTTTTGTTGGTGAAAATAGAGCTATTGTTAGTCCTATTTCTGGAACAACTAGAGATACTATTGATACAATCGTTGCCCGAAGTGGAAAAACCTACAGGTTAATTGATACCGCTGGTATTCGCAAAAAGAAACACATAGAATACGGGACGGAATTTTTCAGTATTAACCGCGCTTTTAAAGCTATTCGTCGGGCTGATGTGGTTTTATTAGTGATTGATGCTATAGATGGTGTAACAGAACAAGATCAAAAATTAGCTGGGCGCGTTTTAGAGGAAGGTCGCGCTTGTGTTATTGTTGTCAACAAGTGGGATGCTATTGAAAAAGACTCTTATACCATTTATGATTATGAAAAAGATTTAGAATCACGCTTACATTTTACTGAATGGGCAGATACTATTTTTGTGAGTGCAGTTACGGGATTAAGAGTAGAAAAGATTTTAGAATTGGTTAATGAGGCCGCTGAATCACATAAACGTCGTGTAAGTACATCAGTAATTAATGAAGTGCTAGAAGATGCTATTAGTTGGCATTCACCACCGACTTCCCGGGGCGGTCGTCAGGGTAAAATATATTATGGGACTCAGGTGAGTAGTCAGCCTCCTTCTATTGCTTTGTTTGTGAATGATGCTACACGCTTTAATGAAAATTATCGCCGTTACATCGAACGACAATTCCGTAAACAGTTGGGCTTTCAAGGGACACCCATTCGTCTATTTTGGCGCAGTAAGAAAGTGCGAGACATGGAAATTGGTGGTCCGAATCGAGCTACTCGTGTAAAATAAAAAACTATTGTCAGTTAGTCATCTTCCTGTACCTAATGCCATTGACAACTGACAAATGACAACTGACAACTGACTAAATATGGATTTACTGCGATCGCTACCCATCGGACTTTACTTAGAAGATCCGCAAACTTGGTTACATAAACTCGACCCACGGGTGAAGTTAATTTGGTTATTAAGCTTTCTAAGTAGCTATGTTTTCGCTAACAACTATTGGCGGGTATTACTGGTATTACTGCTAATTATTTTTACTGTGTTCGCTAAAATTCCCCTCAGAGTATGGCGACAACAAATGGGCTGGCTATTGGTATTATCATTTATGGTATTAGCTATTGGCGCAATTAGTCCCGATGGATTAGGTATGAATTATCAGTCACGTTTACCTAGAAATGAACAAATTCTCACGCAACCCAGCACTGATCAAAATACCCAAGTTACTCCCAAAATACCAGATAATAATAAACAATATAGCTATGTGTTATTTCACCAGGGATTTGTGAAAATAAGTCGCCGTTCTTGGGATTTAGCAATTAGTTTGAGTACAATAGTTTTTACATTAATCTACAGCACTAATTTATATTTGCTCACAACCTCACCCGAAGAAATTACGTCGGGAATGGAAAGTTTAATGCAGCCTTTAAGAAGGTTGAATATTCCAGTTACAGAAATTACCCTAACCCTGACCCTATCTTTGCGGTTTATTCCTCTGGTTTTAGAAGAAATTCAAAACTTAGTTCGTTCCGTTATGACTAGGGCAATTAATTGGAAAAAGTTAGGATTAAAGGGAGGAGCGAAAGTTTGGTTAATTGTTACTGAGAGACTGTTAAAAAATCTGCTTTTGCGGGCTGAACAAATGGCAAATGCGATGATAGTTAGGGGTTTTACTAGTCCTAATGAACATCAGGTTAAATGGCAAGAATTAGAGTTAAAAAGAGGCGATTGGTTGGCGATCGCCTCTTTAATGATATTTTGGGTAATTAGGATCGCCTTGGGTGCGGATGTTTCTTAACTGACACTATGGAGCGTCTCTAGGTTTCAAGTCGCGCATATTTAATTTTCGGCGTTGGTGAATGAAGGTATGATTTTTTCTCACGCAGAGGCGCTCAAGGACGCTCCAGAGCAAGAGTTTAAGAACTAGAATATTTCATTTTCATACCTCAATTCAGCAATGCCTAATTTTCACCAGATATCTAATGGAGAATAGGAGACTCGAACCCCTGACCTCTGCGGTGCGATCGCAGCACTCTACCAACTGAGCTAATTCCCCTTGACCATAACCTATTTTAACACTCTGTCTCTATATTGTTCACATCTTGCTGCAAAAAAATTTCCTGTACTCTTTTTAATTCCAACTCTGTCAAATAGTCAACTGTCCAGTTAGCTTGACGTTGCAACATATGGAACGGGTAAGTATTTGCTACACCTACCACCTGCATTTGGGCTTTTTTGGCTGCTTGAATACCTGCTGGAGTATGTTCAATCACTAAACAGTCCTGAGGTTGTAGATTTAATTCTGGATATACTTGATTCATCCGTTCTACTGCTAATAAATATCCTTCTGGGTTAGGTTTATGACTGTTGATATCATCCCCTGATACAATCACGGGAAAATATTCAGCTAATTTAGCAGATGTCAACACCGTTTCTACTTCTAAAGATAAAGTATCACTAACTAACCCCAATTTGAGATCATGGTCACGAATTTGAAAAATCACGTCTTCAATTCCGGGATACAAAGGCAATTTTTCCAACTTTTCCAATTCTAGAATATAACCTTGAGCTTTGCGGGTGAGTAATTTAGTCATATAAACTTCTGTCACTACCCGACCACGATTTTTCAGCAGGTTTTGCAAGTAAGCGCGGTGGCTGAAACCTAAAAAAGCTTGACTTTCTTGCACTCGTTGAAGTTGGAGATTTTCCGCCAGGAGAATCTCATCTATTAGTTGAATATGGATGGGTCTATCCTGAATGATGACACCATTAAAATCAAATAAAACCGCTTTTAAACTCATGGCGCTAATTCCTAACTCCAAATTTGGGGACTCCTGCTATACATTTTCCGGCTAATAATTAGTGATTGTAATATGGCTGGGTGCAGAATGTAGGATCTAGAAGAGTAATGGCCATTGGTAAAATCCGATGTTCCTGCACTTGAATTCTAGCGTGTAGAGTTTCTGGTGTATCCTCTGGGAGAACAGGAACAGCCGCTTGTATTAAAATCTCTCCACTGTCAACTTCTAAAGAAACAAGATGTACAGTACAGCCAGTGATTTTCACTCTGGCTGCTAAAGCCTGTTCTACAGCTTGTACTCCTTTAAAACTCGGTAATAAACTGGGATGAATATTGATCATGCGCTGGGGAAAAGCATCAATTAACACTTGTGTAACTAATCGCATCCATCCTGCCATAATCACGAATTTTACATCATACTGCTGCAATATTTGGACTATTTTGCTATCAAACTTTTCCCGACTTTTATAATCACGATGATTCAATAGTACAGATTCTACACCCCATTTTTCAGCCTTGATTGCTGCTTTAGCATCAGGATTATTGTAAATTAAAACTTGAATTTTGGCGTTAATTTTACCATCAGCAATAGCTTGGGCAATTACTTCAAAATTACTACCATTTCCCGAAGCCATAATTCCTATTTTCAAAGGCTGATCAGATGAAACTTGGTAATTATAAATATTGGGAGAAATCAGACTGGAATGATTATTTATTGTCAAATCGTAGGTCATATAGAAATCCTTAATGATATGTAATAAACTTTTGAATATTTAACTTGCATACTTTACAAGTAAAACTCTTGTGGGGTGGGCATTCTGCCTGCCAGAATTATGCAAATTAAAGGTTTTTCAATTTTAATCACACCACACAAATCATAGTTCTCAAGGTTAATCTTTAAAACTCTCTGCGTAAGAAGATAAGAACAGCAAATGCTAACAACATAAAGCTGTAAAGTAAACCATAAACCGCATTGATAATTAATGTGATTGTGTCGGGTAGTGCTTGCAAACCGTAAACGGCATCATTTTTCAGGTCTAATCTGGATAAATCTGGTAATATCAGATATAAACCTTGGGTAATGCGTTCCATAGTAGGATTACTACTTAATTTACTTAATGCAACCAAATCTTGAGTAATATTTCCCATTAAATATACTGCATAAGTTAGGGCTGTGGCAATTAGGGAACTAGTAAAAACTCCTAGAGTAATAGCTAGGGCAATAATTAAACATAATTGGAAAAACATAAACAAGGTAGCCAGAAAAATACTGGTTATTGGATAGGATATTTTGCCAATTTGCAAAAATCCTAAATAAATCATTGTCATTATGACAACTAAAACAGCTATAATCGCTGATAGCCCTAAATATTTACTAGCAATAAATTCACTGCGGCTGATGGGTTTGGCAATTAATACTAATATGGTGCGTTTTTCGATTTCTTTGTTAACTAATCCTGTGCCGATAAATATAGCCACAATTAAACCAATGATATTCATGGTTGCCAAACCAAAGTCTAAAAAGATTTTATCAGAACTGGTGGCTGCAAATTCAGGAATCGCCCGGAAGGCAATAGCGAGGATGACTGCATAGAAAGGGATGATGTACAGGATGCGATCGCGGATCACCTCCTGAAATACATTTTTGGCCATGGCAACAATTCTAATTACATTCATATTTGTTAGTCATTACTTATTAGTCATTAATTGTTAGTTATTGCTTTTGTTTTATTGCTTTAGTGTTGTTACTTTTTTGGTGGTGGAGAACCAAGGAAAAATTTACTTGTGCGATCGCAATAAATCTTGGCAACTGCATTCTTATTATCTGTCTGTTGTCCCGATTGAGAGGGTTGAATAAAACAAGATTTTTTCCAGTAAAATCCTTTGGCATTGGCGCTAGGTCCATTCCAAATAGTCAAAATATCTAGCTGATATCCATATCCAGATTTGATATTAACCACACGAGGTTCAACACTCCAGAGTTGTTTTTCTTGAGACTTACTGAGGTGATTATTAATTGTTATCTTCCCTAAATTCCCTAGCTGCTGATCAGCTTCTAGTAACCATTTTTCTACTTCTGACCAAGGTTTATTGGCAATTTGTTGATTAATTAAAGGTTGTAGCTTATTTAAAATAAGATCACCATTTTTTGGTTTTTTTGCAGGTGGTTCTAGTCTAATTACAAAGGCACTTTTTTGAAAGTTGTCTGCACGTAAACTAGGATAGTCTTTCAACCATTTATCTATAACGAAGTAAAACTGCAACCAACAACTAATTAGCATACACCAAGATAACAGAATTATTATTTTTTGCCTATCTTGTAATTTGGGCAGTTTTGCTTTTGCGGATCTTCCTCCCGTACCTTCAAAGAAGTTAGGTATGGCCGTAACAATTGCAGATATTGTTGGCCAAATCACTATAGTTTTAGCTGTTAATATATTTTCCTGGTGTCCAAAGGCAAAAACGCTAACTAAGAACCCTGTGATTATTGATCCGACTGGCATAAAAGTTCCGGGAACTCTTAAAGGATCATCGGTAGTATACCAAGCCGTTCCTGCTAATAAAAATAGCCAACCACAAAAGGCAATAATGTCTTTGACATATCCTATAGCAAAATATGATATTCCCCAAGAAAAAACACTCAAATAAATAAATGTCTGCCACGAGTATGCTTTTGCTGGTGTCAGAAATTTTTGCACTCCTGCGAATAAACCTTTAATAAATTGAAATATGGCCAGTAGTTCCTTAAATAATAAGTCCATTGGATTACCTCTAGTTAATAAATTGATTAATATTGATCATCTTCCAGAATACAAGGATCGAGTTAATAAGATGATAGTTATGGCGGTGTAACTCAGTGAATTTGCTATTAATGTTGCTATGACTAAATTAGTATTTTGCAATTTAGCTATATTCATATTAATTGCTCTTTGTTGTGAAGAAATGATTCCTGTTTCTGTTTTTTTTCCTCCTTCATCCATAACAATTATCAGCATTTTCATTATTAAAAATTTAGCTATAAAAGTCGCTAAAAAAATAGTAAATGATAACAAAATTATCAGGGAACTGATACTAGTGTCTTTGAGTTTATTAAAAAATACATAATTAATCATTTCTGATTTGATAGTAATAGGTAATATTGGTTCAATCATAAAGAAGACAATCCAACCAATTACACTAGAAAAAACATTAGTGGTAATGGCATAAAAAATGCTAGTCTTCTTATCAAATTTCAGCCATTTATTAAGGACAGAAGCTTCTAGGGGAATAGCTGCTAGTAAGAACAATGTTTCAAAAAATATTGCACCAATTGGCAAAATTATGGGTAGTGATAATTCGTCCGACATATTTGTTAAAAGTAAGGTGTAAATTATTACATTTTTGACATTTATCATCCGTTTTTGCACAGATCAAACCCAGTTGAGTAGATTTATAAACCTGATTTTTTGCTTGTAAAGAACACTAACAACCGGCAATTATCTCATGTTTTGGTATTTATTTTCTAAGTATATCAAGATTTTTTTATAAATTATAAATACCTTTACTTAATGTAAATACGTAGGCAGAAAACCGTACATTCTCAGCCCGGTTTCGTTAAGATAAGAAATTACCACTTTATAGCTTTTCAAAAGATGACAAGGAACGGTATCGGTATTCGCACAGCGCAAGTGCGTTCTGAGCGGCTTACGGGTCAAATTCACGTCTATGATGGTTTGGGAAAAGGTAAGTCCCAAGCGGCTTTAGGGGTGGTTTTGCGCTCGATTGGTTTGGGAATTAATACACCCTGTGATTCTAGCCGGGTGTTACTGTTGCGGTTTTTAAAAGGTCCAGAACGGGATTATGATGAGGATGGAGCGATAGCGGCTTTACAGCGCGGGTTTCCCCATTTAATTGACCAGGTTCGCACGGGAAGAGCCGAATTTTTCGGACATGATCAAATTACACCTTTTGATCGCACGGAGGCGGCGCGGGGTTGGGATGTAGCCAAAGGTGCGATCGCTTCTGGTTTATACTCGGTTGTAGTTCTAGATGAAATTAACCCGGTTTTAGATTTAGGTTTACTATGCGTGAATGAAGTCATAAACGTTTTAAAATCTAAACCTCAAGAACTAGAAATCATTACGACTGGACGCGCTGCACCACAAGCATTATTAGATATTGCAGACCTACATTCGGAAATGAAACCTCACCACCACCCCACAGCCGCAGAACTGTTTATTGAAGGCATTGAAATTTATACAGGTGCGGGAAAGGGTAAATCTACTAGTGCCTTGGGTAAAGCTTTACAAGCTATTGGCAGAGGTATCAATCATCCTGGTTCTAACCGTGTATTAATTATGCAGTGGTTAAAAGGCGGTAGTGGCTATACTGAAGATGCAGCTATAGCCGCTTTACAGCAATCTTATCCAGAAGTGGTAGATCATCAACGTTGTGGACGGGATGCCATTGTTTGGCGTAATTCGCGTCAAGATTTAGACTATATAGAGGCGGAGAGAGGTTGGGAAATTGCTAAAATGGCGATCGCATCTGGTGTGTATAAAACTATCATCCTTGATGAACTCAATCCCACTGTGGATTTAGAATTATTACCTGTTGATCCCATTGTCCAAGCATTATTACGTAAACCCCGCGACACGGAAGTGATTATTACCGGTCGCTGTCAAAATCAACCGGCTTATTTTGATTTAGCCAGTATTCATTCTGAAGTTTATTGTCATAAACATTACGCAAATGCAGGCGTGGAATTGAAGCGGGGAGTTGATTTTTAACTGTAGGGGCGCAGGGTCTGCGCCCTCTGTTCTATTTCTCGTATCCAGCAGTTACTAGTATTATAAATTACAAATATTAATAATAAAACTCTTGTGGTGCGGGCATCTTGCCCGCATAATAGCTACCTGACTCAAGCTAAACTTGCTGTAATATTTTTATTTGGGTTGAAAAAAACCAACCCAAAAATCACGATTATTGATGATATTCTTGATTTAACCTAAACTTAAATCAGCAACTTCAGAAATATTAAATAACGCTGCACCTAAAGTTTCTAGCTGTTCAATAGGTAGGATTTTCACTCTTTCAAGTATTTCAGAATCAATTTCTCCAAATCTTTGATTTAGTAACATTAAACAAAATTTAACTTCTCCTTTTTGTTCTCCTTTTTGGAAAATGTCCTGATAAATTACTGATTCTTGCATAATATCCTCACTCAATAATTGACGAATAAAATCTTTAAATTATAAATTGTCTGAATCAGAAATTAGGTAGGTTGGGTTGACCTTAGGAAACCCAACATTTTTAAACATTTTAGGACTTACGCACGAAGTAATCAAAAACCTGATTCTTTCGTAGGGGTAATTCA
>OMJF01000068.1 GCA_900299285.1 Anabaena sp. 54
AATACTTGATATCCTCATTATACATCAAGTTGGGATTTTTCTTGGCTAACTTATGTCAATGTTTGTTAACATAAGTATAGTTTTGTCTATAAAATTGTCCACTTAGGACAAGCTCTTTCGTTTGAACTACCCATTATTAGCTGGTCTGTTAATAGCATCTGCGGGTAAGCAAATTAAATTATCCCCTTGGGCCAGAATTAAGCCGCGTTGACGTAATTTACCCATCAAACGAGTGACAGTTACACGGGTTGAACCAATGGCGCTGCCAATTTGGGCATGGGTGAGGGGAAAGGGTAAGCAATAACCACGAATCACGTCAGGATCAGTTTCGCTCATGGAAGGCTCACCATATTCCTCAATCAGTAAGGTGAGAAATCCTAAGAGACGGTCAATTGTACGTCTTTGTCCTAAAGCACTTAACCACAGTAACTTGCGCTGATGCTGATATCTAAAAGCATCCATAACTTCACGACGGAAGTGAGGCCAGTTGTCTAGATCATGCCAGTACATCCACAATACCGCAGTTTGGTCAACGTGGGCAAAGGACTGGAGTGTAAATGGTGACTGGGCAACAATTTCAAAGGGTTGTCCTGCTCCTACAAAGCCTAAGAAGGCTTCTTCTGGAGTTCTGTTAATTCTTCTAGATGTTAACTGACTAGCGGTAGCACCCACTTGGGCAGTTCCTACCATGCGAATAGCACCCCTTTGCACTAAATAGAGCAAACCAGGTCTGGCTGGAATACGCTCATCTTTACTGAAGGTGCGGCAGCGATAGTGTTCTTGGGCCCAGTCAAGAATGCGTTGCCAAGTTAAGAAGGGACGTGAAGCTTCGGAAAAGGAGGATTGAGATTGCATAAGTAACACAGAGCGTTTGGCTAAAAAACAAAGACGTGATCATAACAGTGCAAGGAGTGTCTTTGCATGAACGGGGTAGATTTAACGCTTAATAGCACTAGTCTACCAATAAGATAGAAAGCAATTTAGCTCTCTATTTTTTCTTATACTTCCTACTGTACAATGAGGGTACTCAACTTTACCCATCTTTTATACATTAATTCATCAAATTTTATCCTACTCTTATTTTTATCTACATAGACTAAACTTCTATCTCAAGGTAGATGGAACAGGATAAAATGATGTACCTCATAAATTTTTTACAAGGAATACGTGTATTCTCAACTACTTTTTAGTAAAAATCAAGGTATTAAGCAGCTAATAAGCGGCTATCTAGCCTCTTGCTTCAGTGTTTTTACCAATGATAGGGGAATTACAGGCATAGAAAGTAGAAAAGTTCTTCTCTATCAAGGAGGATATAATCAAAAAATTCTATATATCTCTGGCATGGCCATGGGGATATCAAAATCTCAGAATTTACCCGCGATGGAAATTGCTCAGGCTATGGCTGGGCATTTATCCCACAATAGTGATAGTTTATTTAGGGTTAAGGTATTTCCTCCTGGTTGGATTTATCTAGAACTCGTTGACTCTACTTTAGCAGCTTGGTTACAAAATTTGATCGTTTTTCCTGAAAATGGACACTTGGTAAATAATTTTCTTGATTACCAATTATCAGTCACCAATGATCAATTACAAATTTCATTACATTCATTAACAATTTTTAAAATTCAATACGCCCATTCCCGCTGTTGTTCTTTATTACGATTAGCAGAGAAAGATGGATTAATTACACTTGATAGAATAGGTATGAAAAGTTATTTCTCTGTTAAACCGATACCTTTACTTGATGGTGATCAAAAACTTCTGCTTAATCACGCTAATGAGATGTTACTGATGCACCAATTAGTAAAATTAGTAGATGATTTAGTCTGTACTGGTAGTAGTGCTAGGAACTGGGAAACAGCCGCTACAAAATTAAGTCAAGCTTTTGAGAAGTTTTGGGGTAGTTGTCGTATTTGGGGAGAAGTAAAAATTCAAACTCCAGAATTAGCCCAGGCTAGGTTGGGACTATTGGTAGCAACTCAGTTGGTTTTAAGATCCGTGTTAGAAGACAAATTGCAGGTAGTAGCACCAATAGAACTCTAATTTATATTTACAAAAACTTCTCGAAAATCTATTGACAAAATACATATCTCAGGCTACACTATTAATTGTGTGAGGAGCAAACCAAAAAGAATGCCGAGACGAAACACGGCCAGTCGTCGGCGTTCTTTTTGTCTTTATCCTCAAGTCTGTAGCTCTAGCCGATAAAAACGTTGCTAAATTGGGATATGATATTGATTTCGCGCCTTAGCGAAGCGAAGTACGAAGTACTTTAGACGCAAAGGAGCAAAGACGCAAAGTTTCAAATTTTGAGTTTCTAAATTTCATACCTGAATTCAGCAACTCCCCGATAAAATTACGGCTTTGTTTCACCCTAAGACGCGACAAAACAAAGCCATAAGCATAAAAACTACCAAAAGATCTCTCACTTGAGCTTTTAGGAAAGTAGAAATTTTTTCATTGCTACTGCTGCACCGTCTAATTCTATACTAGGTGCTACCCAATTAGCGATCGCTTGCACTTCTGTCGGTGCATTACCCATGGCTACACTAATACCAGCATAGTCTAACATTTCTACATCATTGAAGTTATCCCCAATGGTCATAACATGATGACTCTCTAAACCTAGCATTTCTTCCGCTAGATAACGGACAGCATTACCTTTATTAACAT
>OMJF01000069.1 GCA_900299285.1 Anabaena sp. 54
ATATTTTAAAAGACAAAAAATAGTGATCTTTTGGTAATTTTATCAACAAAAGATCACTTTTCTTTTCTTTTTTACCTCCGAGAATGAAAACGCCCTGCTGTAGATGGGGGTTCATTCTTGCCGGCCATGGCATATAAAAATCAGGCAATTTAAAAGGTAATTTTTTGGTAGTCATTATCCATATGTCCTGAATTAAATAAAATTTAGGTTATTTTGCGATCGCCCCAGATACCATAATCTTCTGAGTCCTCTGGCGCACCCAAAATCCCCATTTCATAAGCCCAGGCTTTAGAATGAACCCGTGCTGCTTCTAAATTAGGGTTTAGCCTCGCTGGCCAAGGCACATAAAAACTTGGCAACTCAAAGGGTTGCTTACTGGAAGTCATTATCGTTTTGATTTCACATTGACTGTTGATTGATAATACAATCAGAAGTCCTACTTATAATTTTTTAAGGACTTACGCATTGACAGAAAAGCCAATTAAGGCTTGTAGCTAGATTTTTCAATCATATCGGGAGTTTTGCGAACGGCTACACCTACGCCAGGAATCAAAAGCAACCTCCACAAGGCTAAAGTAACCTGTTTACTCTACTGCTCAAAATAGTTTTTTGTAAAGTAGGTAACTCTAGATGTTTACAAAATTTCACAAAATTAGCAAAACCTAAGAAAAAAAGCGGCGTTGCTGAACTCAGGTATGAAATTGAGAAAGTCAAAATTTGAAACTTTGCGTATTTGCTCTTTTGCGCCTCTGCGTGAAATCAATATCATACTCTTAATCAGCAACGCCTAAATGTTTATTTAATTTTTCCTAATTGTACTTGTATTTTCAGTAGTTTGTTTACCTAATAATTCCACAGCTTTCGCAAATTGAGGATCTGCAAGAGTCCCTAATTTATCCCGTTCACGCAACCATAGATCTTGACGTTGAGCATCAGTTAATTCTACCTTTACATCTGGATCAATACCATGTTTATTAATATCTTTTCCACTGGGAGTATGATATTTAGCAATAGTTACAGCCAAACCTGAACCAGATCTTAAAGGTTGCACAGATTGCACCAAACCCTTACCAAAAGTTTGATTTCCTACTAAAATTGCTCGTTTATTATCTTGTAACGCTCCAGAAAGGATTTCACTAGCACTGGCTGAACCTTTATCTACTAATACTACCAAAGGCTTATTAGTCAAAGCAGAACCATTTGCTACTTGTTTATCTTGCGTACCCTGGCGATCAATAGTAAAAACAATTGTGCCTTTATTCATCCACATTTGGGCAATTTCTATACTCGCGTATAACAAACCTCCGGGATTACCACGTAAGTCTAAAATATATCCAGAAACTTTTTTAGCTTCTAAATTTTGAATAGCATCTTTCATTTCCTTACTAGCATTAGCACTGAATTGATTTAAGCGAATATAGCCAATATTACCCGCAGGAGTTTTCTTTTCTGAATAGCGCACAGGATGAATTTCAATTCGCGCCCGTTGGATATCGAATTGTTTTTTCTGGCCATTACGCAGAATTGTTAGCTTTACCCTAGTTCCTGGTTTGCCACGAATCAGAGATACTGCATCATTTGTATCCATTCCTTTGGTGTTTTTACCATTAATTTCCACAATGACATCTTTGGCTAAAATACCCGCTTTAAATGCCGGTGTATCGTCAATAGGAGCAATGACAAGCAGTTGTTTAGTTTTCTCATCTTGACTAATAGTGATACCAATACCTGTAAGTTCTCCAGAGGTATCAACTTGCAGACTCTTAAATTCCTCCGGGTTCATAAACCGTGTGTAAGGGTCTTCTAGCTTCTTCAGCATTTCCCTGATGGACTTATAAGCTTCTTTTTCATCAGTATAGGACTTGCTTAAGTATTCCTTACGAACAGCTTGCCAATCTACTTGATTAAAAGTTCCATCTACGTATCGGTAGTTAATAATCTGCCAAACTTCATCTACTAAATCTTTGTGACTGTCTTTAAATGAAGCTTTACCAATTGAATGAATGCCAAGACTAGTAACAGCGATTGTAGAAAGCGTTACCACTGTAGCACTTAAAACTAGCTTACTTTTTGTAATTACCATAATGACAGCTGTGTCAAAGGAAAAAAATATATGTCAAGTATGACTAATCTAACACAATGATTGGTAATTAGTAATTGATAATTTAATTTAGTCGTTATTTGTGTATATAACCAGACTGATGACTAATTAACAACCACGGAAGCTAGGGAATAGCAATTACCAATTCAAAATTTTATGGTGCTGAAGGCCTTACAGCCAGAAGATTTGACAATTCTTCATAATTTAGGCAATTGATCTGATGGTTTTAACCCGATACATCTTGTTAGTAAAGCATGGCCTTGGCTATTTCTGACTTGAGAAAAATCAGAGTTATTAACTAAAATTGTCTAGTATAATTATTCCTAGATTTACCAAGTATCTACCATGAGTCAATGTCTTAATCCCACCTGTCTTCATCAAAATCCCCAGGGTACTAACTTTTGTGAAAAATGTGGTGGTAAAATCCTCCTAGATGA
>OMJF01000070.1 GCA_900299285.1 Anabaena sp. 54
CCCCCGCCACCCCAAGTCCCTTACCCTCCCAGCTTCTCCTGCTCCCTCTCAAGCCGACGGTATAAGAAAAATATGGAACAAGGTTACTCAGGCAAAGCATACCGTTGGAATCGGGAAGAATACTCTAGCAAACGCCGCTTTGTGGATATTTGGTCTTTTGTCTTGACCTTGATGTTCAAAATTTGGCGCTATAGCAAGCCCTGGAGTTACCCCGGTGGTATGACGGAAGCCAAGCAAGCAGCTAGACGCAAAGCCCAAGCTATCTGGATTAGAACTACATTCTTAGATTTGGGTCCGACTTTTATTAAGGTGGGACAGTTGTTTTCTACTCGTGCTGATATTTTCTCGACTGAATATGTGGAGGAGTTATCTAAGTTACAGGACAAAGTTCCCGCATTTAGTTATGAACAGGTGGCAGGAATTATTGAACAGGAGTTGGGTAAACCAATTTCTTCACTTTTCCAAGATTTTGAACCTGTTCCTCTGGCTGCTGCTAGTTTGGGTCAAGTCCACAAGGCTACTCTGTATACTGGTGAGTCCGTTGTTGTTAAGGTGCAAAGACCTGGACTGAAAAAGCTATTTGAAATTGATTTAGACATTCTTAAAGGTATTGCCCGTTACTTTCAAAACCACCCCAAATGGGGACGGGGTAGGGATTGGATGGGTATATATGAGGAATGTTGTCGTATTCTCTGGGAAGAAATTGATTATCTGAATGAAGGCCGCAATGCCGATACTTTTCGCCGTAATTTCCGCATTTATGACTGGGTAAAAGTACCGAGAGTATATTGGCGTTATGCTACGTCTAGGGTAATTACTTTAGAATATTTACCTGGAATAAAAGTGAGTCAGTATGAGGCTTTGGAGGCTGCGGGTGTAGACAGAAAGGCGATCGCTCGCTATGGCGCACAAGCTTACTTACATCAACTTCTAAATAATGGCTTCTTTCACGCTGACCCCCACCCTGGAAATCTGGCCGTTAGTCCCGACGGGGCTTTGATTTTCTACGACTTCGGAATGATGGGTACAATTAAATCCAATGTCCGGGAAGGACTAATGGAAACTTTATTTGGTATCGCCCAAAAAGATGGCGATCGTGTGGTAAAATCCCTAATTGATTTAGGAGCGATCGCCCCAGTGGATGATATGGGTCCTGTCCGTCGTTCTGTCCAGTATATGCTGGATAACTTCATGGATAAGCCTTTTGAAAACCAATCGGTGGCAGCTATCAGTGAGGATTTGTACGAACTGGCCTATGATCAACCATTTAGATTTCCAGCAACTTTTACTTTTGTCATGCGTGCCTTTTCTACTCTAGAAGGTGTCGGTAAAGGTCTAGATCCCAAATTTAATTTTATGGAAGTTGCCCAGCCCTATGCAATGCAGCTTATGACAGATAATAGTGGTTCAGAGGGGAATAGTTTCTTGAATGAATTAAGTCGTCAAGCAGTGCAAGTCAGTAGCACTGCTTTGGGATTACCACGGAGATTAGAAGATACTCTAGATAAAATAGAACGTGGGGATATCCGGCTCCGCGTTCGCTCTGTAGAAACAGAGCGCTTGATACGGCGACAGGGCAATATTCAACTGGGAATAAGCTATGCTCTGATTATCAGTGGTTTTACAATTGCCGCTACAATTCTCTTAGTTAGCCATTATGTATGGTTAGCAAGTCTGATTGGTTTAATTGCAGCATCAGTTTCATTCCTACTGATTCGGTTGCTTTTGCGTCTCGACCGTTATGATCGAATGTATTAATTAGTCGCTTACGAAAAATCTATGAAACTTGACTCTACCGGTTTATCAGATCCGGGTCTTATTCGTGCTTATAATCAAGATTCCTACTATATTGACCCTGCAGGGCGATTCTTTATCGTCGCTGACGGTATGGGTGGTCATGCGGGAGGAGAAGAGGCTAGTCGTATTGCTACTCAAGAAATTCGTTCATACTTGGAGCAAAATTGGCAATCCCCTGAATCAGCATTAAATCTATTACAACAAGCCCTATCTACCGCCAATCAAGCTATAGTCACAGATCAGCAAAACCATCCCGAACGTGCTGATATGGGAACAACAGCAGTAGTAGTTGTGATTCGTCCCGGAGAATCTCCCGTATGCGGTCATGTTGGTGATTCCCGTCTTTACCGTCTGCGGAAATCACAATTACAACAAATTACAGAAGACCATACCTGGATTGCTAAGGCACTGAAAATAGGCGATATTACTCCTGATGAAGCTAGGGTTCATCCCTATCGTCATGTTTTATCCAATTGTTTGGGTAGAGAAGACTTAAATCAAATTTCAGTCCAACTACTGGATTTAGAACAGGGCGATCGCTTACTATTATGTAGTGATGGACTCACTGAAGAACTTGTAGACGATAAAATTGCCAGTTACCTTCAAGGCACACCTTCTTTGGAAATAGCAGCCGAATCTCTCGTAGTAGCCGCAAAGGAAGAAGGTGGACACGACAATATCACTGTCGTTCTCGTCTCTGTAGAAACCTGATTTTTTAATTATTCTGTGATAGTAGTCAGGAGTCAGTAGTTAAGAGTATCTTGTCTATTTTCTCTTGCCTATTCCCTCCTCCCTGACTAAAAAAAGTAAATATACTGAATATTTTGTTCAATTTGAGCATTTTTCTCTTCAATAACTTGCTAAAAATATTTCTACCCTCCAAATATCATAGGAGTTTAAATTTTTCTAATTACCCCAACTGACATATTCCACCTGGTTATATGCTTAAATAAACAGCAAATATCATGTCAACTGTCTACAGCATCTAGATGAAAACCCAATTAGTTACCTCTGATGAGAAATAAATTTCAAAAGATGGGCAAACTGTCAAACATTTGTTATATTTCTTAATATAGAGAAACAAATGTTAACCAAAATCTAGAAATCACTTCTTAGGATGTTTATGTGACATAGCAAATTGCAGACAAAAGCGGGACAGAATCTAAGTAAAAAGCAAAAGTCAGTTTTACTTTTTACTACTGACTCCTAACTCTTCAATTCTGTTGTCAATGTCGTTTTTATACGTTGTTTTGGAGTTCATTATGAATCAACCAATTGAACTGTCCTTAGAACAGCAATTTAGCATTTGCTCTTTTGCTACACAAGTCAAACAGATGAGCCACGAACAAGCTCAAGACTTTTTAGTCAAGCTATATAGACAAATGATGGTGCGTGAAGCAACTTATCAAGAACTGCTTAAACAACAGTGGGGTCTAGACTCAGGTTCTAGCATAGCCTAGAAATTTCTCCTAGCAGCACCTCCTGGGATGCTCCTGTCACAGAAGGTAAGTTACCAGGAATACCGATAGTGCGCCAGTATGCTAAAACCGCAAAAGCGATCGCCTCCTTAAAGGACGCGCTTATACCCAAATTATCCGTAGTAGAAACTGGAACTTTACCCAGTAATAATTCTAGCCTCCGTTTTAAGTAAAAATTACGACTACCACCACCACATAATAGCACCTGATGTGGTCTTCTTGGTAGAAAAGTGTCATAATTGTGAACAATAGAAACCGCCGTCAGTTCTGTAATGGTTGCCAAAAAATCCGCAGGCCATGTACTGAACTGATAGCCTTGAGCATCTTCTAAACACTGATGTAAATAAGCGACACCAAATAACTCACGTCCAGTAGATTTAGGGGGTGGCAAGTGAAAATACTCATGACTGAGCCACTTTTCTACCAATGGATAACATGGTGTACCACTAGCTGCCCAATCACCATTTTCATCATAGGTTTTAGCCCCATTGGTAAAATGTTGTACAGCCAAATCCAATAGACTATTACCCGGACCTGTATCCCAACCCCGAATTTGGGACAACCAATTATCACTGACGGCTGGGAGGTAAGTTACATTACCAATACCACCAATATTTTGTATACAACGTTCTTCCCGTGCATCACCCAGTAAATAGGCATCAACTCTAGGAACAAGGGGCGCACCATGGCCACTAGCAGCAATATCAGCCCCTCGGAAATTACTGACAGTAGTAATACCAGTTAGATGGGCAATTAATGATCCCCGTCCCAGTTGTAAACTATAACCCAGTTCTCCTATTCCCTGACGGGGACGATGGTAAACAGTTTGACCATGAGAACCGATCAGAGTAGCTGCTTGATGACCAACTTGGATAAGTTGAACAGCTTCAGCAAAAGTCCGAGAGATAGCATCATCTATGGTAGCTAATTCTGCCATTGATACGGCAGCACCAGCGCCAAGTTCTAGAATTTGTTCCCTGAGTTGCGGGGGATAGGGATATGTTTCCCCCGCTATTAACTCTACCTTGAGATCCAAATCCCTACCAGAAATTTCCACTAAAGCGGTATCTATACCATCTACAGACGTACCACTCATTAAACCGATAACACGAGTCCGGTGCATTGACTCAAATACTTTTATGGATATCAATAGCAGTGTAATTCATACCATTACATAAGTCAAAAGAAAATAATTAATCCTGCTGACGATTAATATCTTGTAAATCCAGGGCATAATTTAAGCGTAAAATATTTATTCCCGGTTCACCGAAAATCCCCAAAAACCTGCCATCAATATACTTAGTAATTAACGGGATGATATCATCTTCCTTTACGCCTCGTGCCTGTGCTACTCTTGATATTTGTTGTCGTGCTGCTTTTAGAGAAATATGGGGATCTAAACCAGAGCCTGATGTATAAATCAAATCAGCCACAGCTTGTTTATTTTCATTTTGCAATTCTTCCGCTTGTTTGAGAATGCGTTCCTGGAGTTGAGGATTAGTAGGAGCAAAATTGCTACCTCCAGAAATACCAGTAGGTTGAGCTTTTTGACCTTGGCTATATCTGACTGCGCTAGGACGACCATGAAAATAACGGTCTGACGTAAATCCTTGACCAATTAAAGTTGAACCAATGGGTTGAGCATTGATATTTGATATGATACTACCATGGGCTGAAAATGGAAAAATTGACTGACCTACTAGCAATATAAACAGGGGATATATAATTGCTGTTAATAACCAGATTACCAGAGTAATTCTAGCTGCTCTGAAAATTTCTCTAAAAATAGACATAATTTCATTTTTAATTTTATCTTAACTTGTTTTAATTTGTAAATTATTAAAAGCGTTCTGGCTGAAAAATGACCATAAACAAATAAACTACTAACATTAAAGCAGTAAAACCTAAAATCCCAATTGCCCAAGCAGAAACTTTATCTAAACTACCACCACTATTAGCATAAACCACTGGAGCAATCAATAAATTTAAACACATCACCAGAAAAATAATGATGGGTAATTGGTATTTAAATCTGGATAATCTCATAAATTTTATCAGTTTGATCAGATCAGGTTTAAGAAATGCAGATTATACAAAAATTCTGTTAAATTGTGTAGGTTGGGTTGAGGAACAAAAGCCAACAACTTCATGAATGTGTTGGGTTTCGCTGTCGCTCTACCCAACCTACAATTATCCTTGATTAAACTGGATTATACAATAGTGAGATATCAAGAATAATTAACCGCTTAATTTAATAATTTAAATTAAATTATCAAATTAAGCTAAACCGACAAATGTAATCATCATATCTATAAACTTAATAGCAATAAATGGCGCAATTACCCCCCCCAAGCCATAAATTAAAATATTTCGTTGCAGAAGTTGATTAGCTGTCAAAGGTCGAAATTGAATACCTTTTAATGCTAGAGGAATCAAAACCGGAATAATTAGAGCATTGTAAATTAATGCAGACAGAATAGCCGAATTAACACTAGTTAACTTCATAATATTCAGACTTTCTAATTTAGCAGCAGTGAAAAGTACGGGAATAATCGCAAAATATTTAGCAATATCATTAGCAATAGAAAAGGTTGTCAATGCTCCACGGGTAATTAACAATTGCTTACCAATACTCACAATATCAATTAACTTAGTAGGATCTGAATCTAAATCTACCATATTAGCAGCTTCTTTGGCTGCTTGTGTTCCCGTATTCATAGCCACACCTACATTAGCCTGTGCTAAAGCAGGAGCGTCATTAGTTCCATCTCCCGTCATCGCTACTATTTTACCCTCAGCCTGTTCCCGTTGAATCACAGTGATTTTATCTTCTGGGGTAGCTTCAGCGATAAATTCATCTACTCCCGCTTCTTGAGCAATTACAGAAGCAGTAATACGATTATCTCCCGTGAGCATGATTGTTCTTACCCCCATGCGTCGGAGTTGGTCAAATCGTTCACGGATACCGGGTTTAACAATATCTTTGAGATAGATAACACCGTAAATTTCATGATCAAGACAAACCGCTAGGGGTGTACCACCTTGACGAGAAACTTGCTCATAAGCAACATCCAATTCTGGAGTATTCCTTCCATGACGCGACAGGACAAAACCTTTAATTGCTTCTACCGAACCTTTTCTTACTTCCCTACCACCTGGTAAATTAGTACCACTCATGCGAGTTTTAGCCGAAAATTCTATCCCCTGGGCTTGTTTACGGTCTAAATCAAAATTAGCGCCCAACCTTTCTGCTAGTCGGACAATAGATTTACCTTCTGGAGTATCATCAAAGATACTAGCTGCCAAAGATACATTAGCAACTTCTATAACTGAGTGGCCATTGATCGGAATAAACTCCTCTGCTAAACGGTTTCCCAGAGTGATTGTCCCAGTTTTGTCAAGAACTAGGGTGCTTATATCTCCACAGGCTTCTATGGCTCTTCCAGAGGTAGCAATGACGTTAAATTGAGCTACCCTATCCATACCCGCAATACCAATGGTACTCAGTAAACCGCCGATAGTTGTGGGTATAAGTGCTACTAGCAGAGCAATGAGAACCGGTACACTAACAGGACTATTGACATAGTAAGCAAAAGCGGGAAGAGTCGCCACCACAAATAGAAATACCAAGCTCAGAACCGCTAATAATACTGTTAAAGCAATTTCATTAGGCGTTTTAGTGCGCTCCGCTCCTTCTACTAAAGCAATCATCCGATCAATAAAGCCTTTACCTGGTTCAGCCGTGACACGAATAATCAGTTCATCAGATATAATGCGTGTACCTCCTGTAACAGAACTAGCAACATCCGATCCTGATTCTTTGAGAACAGGGGCAGATTCGCCAGTAATCGCTGATTCATCCACAGACGCGACACCCATAATTACTTCACCGTCCGCAGGAATGATATCACCTGATACAACGTGGATAGTATCTCCTCTGTTTAAACTGGTGGACGGAACTTCTATAATTGTGCCATCAACATCAATCTTTTTAGCGTTAGTAGCTGACTGCGTTGAACGTAAAGTATCAGCTTGGGCTTTCCCTCTTCCCTCCGCTACAGCCTCAGCAAAGTTACTAAATAAAATCGTAAACAGCAAAATTCCCGTTAACAGCCCGTTAAATAGATAGGGGTTTTTTTGGTTTATCGGTCCAAATAATTGGGGATAAATCGTCACAGAAAAAGTGATAATTGTTCCTACCCATACCAAAAACATCACTGGATTTTTGATAGCATATTGAGGATGCAATTTCATAAAAGCATCTCTAATGGCTCGAATATAAAGTCCTTTGTTCGTTATCCGCGCTTTCCTGTGTTTTCTGGGGCGATAACGAGGACGGGAGGCTTTAGAATTAGTTCCGTTTGAGTTCATATATAAGTAATTTTTTAGGAGTTACCGAGTCAGGAAGAACAAACAAGAAACGAAGAGGGAAAATTATCTTCATCTTCTTATAGCATTTCCTAGTCCACAGAGGTACAGATTTATCTGCGGTTAATTTTTTATCCCTGTACCTCACTGAGATGGGAAATGCTATATTATCTTATCTATATTAACTACCAGCAGCGAGTTTAAAACCTTCAGCGATGGGACCCAAAGCTAAAACCGGGAAAAATGTCAGGATTCCTAAAACTAAAGTGACACCAGCAGTGATACTGGTAAATAATAAAGAATCAGTTCTCAAAGTTCCCCTACTTTCTGGACTTGCTTGTTTTTCAGACATACTATCAGCTAATAGCAACAGTGCAATAATTGGTATATAACGTCCCCCCAAAATACTGATAGTTGTACTTAAATTCCACCATAATGTACCGTCATTTAATCCCTCTAAACCAGAACCATTATTAGCTGCTGCTGAAGCATATTCATAAACCACTTGGGAAATACCATGAAAACCAGGGTTACTAATACCTGATAGAGATATAGGATAAGCTAAAGCCACTGCACTGGGAATTAAAACCATTATGGGGTGAATTAATAGCACCACACTAGCGAGGACAATTTCCCGTTTTTCAATTTTGCGCCCAAAAATTTCTGGAGTGCGCCCCACCATTAAACCAGTCAGAAAAACCGTGAGAATTAGATAAATGAAGAGATAAGCAGTTCCTATTCCCTGTCCACCCCAAATTATTTGTAAAAATAGGTTGAATAAGCTAGAAAACGTCCCATTAGGCATAAGAGAATCCTGCATTGCATTGACAGCGCCGGCCATGGTAGCAGTGGTTGTAATTGCCCATAATGCGCTCTGCGCCCAATCAAATCTGACTTCTTTACCTTCTAAATTTGGTGATTCTAATCTCAAAGCGTTGTTAATTAGTGGGTTTCCTTGTAATTCTCCTGTGGCTGTAAAGCCAATAAGAACAACAAAGATTATAAACACCATCCCATATAATAACCAACTTTGTTTCAGGTTGTTAGCAAATACTCCGTAGGTATAAATTAAAGATGTGGGAATGGCCAGCATAGCGATAATTTCTATTAAATTAGAAGCACCATTAGGATTTTCAAAAGGGTGAGCAGAATTAGCTGCAAAAAAACCGCCACCATTTTCCCCTAACATTTTTATAATCTCCCAGGAGGCTACTGGACCTCTAGCTATATACTGAATTCTTCCTTCTAAGGTTTCTACCTCCAGTGTTCCAGCTAGGGTTTGGGGTACACCTGTGATCATTAGAGCGATCGCCCCAATTATTGATAAAGGTAGTAATATTCTAGTAATAGCCTGGGTAAAATCAACATAAAAATTCCCCAGTTTTCTCCCCGTCAACCCGCGAATAAAAGCAATTCCCACTACCAACCCACTAGCCGCTGAAGTAAACATCAAAAAGCCTAAAGCCGATGTTTGACTAAAATAACTCAAGGTATTTTCCGGTGTATAATGTTGTTGGTCAGTGTTGGTCAGGAAGGAAATTGTGGTATGTAATAATAAATCCCATCTTATCCTCCCCAGTTCATTGGGATTCCAAGGCAAAAGTTTTTGATTATAGAGAATGACATAAACTATACCACCCATCACCAAATTAGTGCATAGTAAAGCGCGGATATATTGCCAACCTGTCATATCATTTTTTTTACCCACACCCCCTAAAATATAAATTATTGCCTCTAGGGGCTTCATAACAGGATCAAGGATTGTCCTTTCTCCCAAGAAAACGCTGGCTATGTATTTTCCTAATTTTGGTGTAATAAATAGGATAATAAGCAGCGTTAAAATAATTTGTAAAAAACCTTGTCCCATGTAGTTTGCACCCTACTTAAATTCTGGTCATTGACATACTCAACAATAATAGCTAAATTACTAAAAAACTGAATTTTTAGCGAGTTACAAGATGTTTTAAAAGTATAAGGCGAATATAATATAGCTTACGCTCTAGCCGCGCTATCCACCCCTAATGCTCAAGAAACGCGATTTCTCTCAACTTTTTTCAATGCCTGCCATCTTTGTTGTAGTTGCTGCCAGTTAGGATTATAATCACCATAACGCCAACTCACATAAGCATAACAGATTTCATCTATTACTTCTGCTATTTCTGGAGAATGGTATTGGTATGAAACCTGGGCATATTCTAGAGGTGTTTGACTAGGATGCTTACCTAAACCCTTGTTAGCACTCCATTGTAGCATTTGTTGGTAAAGTCTTTCCATGGGTGGTAATTTATTTAACCAACGTATATTTAGCCAGTTACGCCATTGTCCCCAACCTAACCAACCAAAGAAAGCCGCAATTGTCACCACAATTAAACCAGTTAATACCCCTAGCCAACCTTTCGTAAATAAAGCCAAAAACCAGACTATCCCCTGGAGTAACAACCTAAATATCGTCCCAAACACAGTATTTAAAATAGCTGTAATTGGTGAAGGTAGCCAACCAGCCACCCAATTCCAAAATTGACGCAGAACACTAAAAGTCTGATCTGCTTCTACGGAAGGAGGAATCAAAGAATGTCCTGGAATTGGATCAAAGCTAAACCAGCCATACTTAGGAAAATAAACTTCCGTCATCGCGTAAGCATCAGTATTACGTACAACATACATACCTGTAAAGGGATTAAACTCACCCGGAGCAAATCCCGCTACTAACCGCGCTGGAATGCCAATTGAACGTAGCATTATTGTTAATACAGTAGAAAAATGGTCGGGATAACCACCTTTATTTTTGAATAAAAAGGTTTCTACTAAATCATCTTTTTCCCCCAAATAAGGCAATTCTAAGGGATTTGTGGGCAGAGCGTAATTTTGTTTGAGATACTGAGCCAAGTAAAGAGCTTTTTCGTAGGTTGAATCTAGATTTTTAGTACCTGGAGAACGGGAAACCCTTTGTTGATCATAATTAGCCAGTATTTCTTCAGTCCGTTTTCGCACCTTATCTGCAATTTCTGGGGGAACTTGCAGATAATACTTTTTAATATTGGCTGGATATTTAGTGGAGGCTTTACCTAGTAAAGAGCGATCGCGGTAGGGAACATCTGAAACTACAGTATATGTTAGCCCTACTGATAACTCTACTGGCGCACGTAAACCATTTTCTTGATCAACTGCTATCATCGGCGTAGGAAAGTATAAATCTTTCGGGTAAGACATCGCCGGAATTAGATTAGGCAATTCCGATACCAAATTGTAAGTTTGTACCACCTCCTTTGTCATATTAATAAAGGGAGGCGAGTCAATAGAAATACGGTAAGACCAAGGTGATTGTCTGAGGGTGGTAACTTGATCATTGCGGGAAATCTTCCAGCCTTTACCTGTATAATTGTCAAAAGCTAGAACACGCCAAAACCCTTCCGCTTGCGATCGCACACGCATCACTACCTGGGGTTTCATTTCTCCCCGCAGGTTTTGGTTCATCTCGCTATTGAAACCGTAATAAAAATTATCGTCTATTTTCCCCGGTTCACCAGCATTTCCCGACTCCCCACCACTATCATTACCATTACTATTACCCTTACCTTCACGCACATAACCCGGGTTAATAATACTACGTCCTGTAAAATTTTCTGGGGCTTTAATCGGCGCACTCACAGGAAAAGATCGGAGTTGATAACCCGGAAACCTGGGTAAAATAGCAAAAATCCCTAGCCCTAAAGCCACAATTAACAAAAAATTTAAAATCAGGAATTTAAAATTAAAACTAGGATAATTCTTTTTTGGGCATTTTTCGACAGTAGAGTGCTTCAAACCCAGACGGGAACGGTAATCTAGGGTCAAAGTTGGCAAAGCAACGGCTAAAAATAATAGTAACACAGGCGCGAAGGCCATAGTTTGGCTCAATGTTGCTGCCACACCTATCAATATCAACCCAATTACAATCGAATACCCTAAATCTTTGCGTCGAGGTGTATCAAAGCTGTGTAGCACTTGCAATTGAATTAATAATTCCGCCAAACTCAGCCGGGTATCATTCCAATTACCAGCAAACCGTCCAAAAAAAGCCCCCAAAGCCAATAACATTCCTATCGCAATACAAAACTGCACTGGAATATTAGGACGACCACGACGGTAGTAACTCCACCATGTCCCCACCATAGTCAGTGGTATTGTCCACAGACTAAATTGAGTTTCACCCGCAATATCCGTAGCTACAATCCCCAATGTAACCAATACCAACACTAGCAATCGTAAAGGAATTGAATCTTCCACTTCTTTAACTGGTGATTTTCCTCTCTTTTGTTGCCAGTTATTACCTACAGGTAAACGCCAAAAGCCATTCATCCTAGATAAATTAAACATTTTTAAGTCAGTAATATCATATAGACACTGCGGACATAATACTAGATAGAAAAACTATTATCTTGTCTGCAATTACTCTTGATCCTAGCCTGAGACTGATAACTTACGCAAGATTTGGCTAAAAACCTCATTCTTGTCTAGGACTAATTCACGAATTATCCTACTTTCGTTCTGTTTTCTGTTTTGCGTAAGTCCTCCCTATATCTGGGGTTTTTATGAGTTCCGTCGTCAATTAAAGTAATTTAGTAATTGTGGATATATTTTATCTCAGTAAAAACATTTATTCTCATTGTGGTGAGAAAAAATCATCTCTGTGACTGTCTCAACGAGTATTTACCTCTGATAACTGTGGTTTTGAGTTATATTTTCACCTGAATAGCCAACAATAAAGGCTGTTGGTCTAATTCTGGGAACTTCACTGCTAAAGTATAATTTGACTGACTTCTATCAATTTGCCACTCTATCATTGGTATTTCGCAAGTCTCAGATTTTACAAATTCTTGACTATTATTACCCTCAAGTTGCAAAATACCCGGTGCTGGTAATTTACCGTAAACCATTAAACTCGTCAATTTACCTGAATTACGCAATTCTACCCGAATATTGAGACTCCCCACGGTAGTCAGCCATTGTCTTTCTACCAAGGGCTGACTCAATGAAATTGGCAAAATTAAATTTTCCAGCAGTTGTTTCGCTGCCATTAACGACAACGCCATTTGCTGACGTGGTAGTAAATCAAAATAATCGCTCTCAATAGGCGCTGTCAAGGTATCTGCCGAACGATAAGAGCTTCTCAGGACTAACGCAGCCAAATCATTAATTGACTGGGTATCCGTAGGAAACATACTTTCTACCACTTCAACTAATTTAGCTCCCAGAGGCATGGAAGATGTCAATAAAAGTTGACATTTTGCTAACAATTGCCAGAAAACTTGATCAGGCAAGGGAATAGGCAGATTTAGTTGAGACTGGTGGACAGTCCACCCCCAAACAGGAACTAATCCTAGTGATTGTTCTTCTACACAGTCAGGATATTCTAGCAATTGTGTTTCCCATGGGAACAACGGCGGATTTTTTGCTATTTCGTCTTGTAAACGACGCTTAAGAATAGCTTGAAAACGTTCTTGCACAGTAGGAATTTCTCCCAATTGAAAGGTCTGGGGCTTTTCTTGTCAAGCTAAGTTCACCCTTAAAAGGCTACTGTCTTGAGTAAATGACTACCCCATTAGTTTACTCACATTCTCACAAGCTATACCCGTAGGTATTGATATAATTTTTCAATGCCCAAGGAAGTTGTCATTTTGTGAGGATTCACAAGTCACCATTCATGGGTAGATGCACTAGATCCGGAAACTAAGGAGTTACGAATTTCCCAAGCTTGTTCTAATATCTTAAACCAACGTTTATGTAATTGTGCCATGGACAAGCCTACAGTTTTAGATATTTGCTCATCAGGTTGTCCTTGTTGCTTTAAATCTAAGATAGACCTTTGTTTATCATCTAGCTGGGCTAAATAAGTTTCCCATTGAATCGGAGTTAAACCTAAATTAGTGGGTAAAGAAACTTCTAACCACTCATGCACCAATTCCCAACGATGTAAAAGAGCGAACCGAATTAAATGATATTTAAACCGTTGCTGTAAGTAATCACGCTGCCGAGATGTTAAACCCAAAATTGACTCAATTTCTGGTGCTGATAAATCCTGAAGACGAAGAGTAAAGTAATCAACACAGTCAGATTGTTCTTTTTCCTGTAAGTAGTTGATCAATTCTGTAATCACAACAGACCGCAGTGTATCTTCTTCCGGTTCGGGCTGGGAAGCCATAGCCAAACGCAACTGGTGGATAGCTGGTTCTTCCCAAGAACTGTCAGAGTCACCGCTACCACCCTCAGCAGCTTGTTCTATATCTACACTTGTTTCTGGAGGTTGCTGTTTGGAGAAAGTTTGCGCTCGGAGAATAATTAATTGTTGCTGTCTTCCAGGTAGGGGAATCCGACGTTTACCATATCTCTCGGTAAATGCCATGTACTCTCCCAATTCTAATAGAGTCTGGGGACGATAGGTTGGACCTAGTTGGTTTTCTCTTCTAAAGGCATTTAAAGCCTCTAGATAAAAACTTTGGAGAAAGTCTTCAATGATAGTCAACCGCCCCTGATAGCTTAATTGCTTGTGAGGGGGATTAATATAACGGTAAACAATGGCACTCAATGTGCTGTGCAGTTCTACCCGGCCACGACTTGAACCTAACTGATAGTATCGGATACACTGTTGTAAGCGATGTTTAGCTAGGCTCATGGCTGAACTTTCTACAGACCCGGAAGTTTGAATGCGTTTACTTTCATTACAAACCCGCAGGACTTCGTTGGTAATTCTCACGGAGACATCATGACAATTTTGCTTTGAAGCCCTAGTTGACTGTTGAAGTTCCCTAAATAGGAATTGAAAGATGACCTCCACACGGATAGAAATTTTCCCCTGAGTAGTTGCGATTGCGGCTGAATTCATAGTCCCAGTTCTCAAAACGACCCTAACATATTTTGGACACGACTTGTTAGACTTTGGATATTAGCTTCATAGTTTTTTTCTTGAACCTAAACCAATTTATATTGAGAGTCATGTTTTAGGTTTTAGCTATTACCCAAAAGTCATTAACAATTCATGATGGATTTAGAAGCACAAATTCAATTGCTGATAGACAATGCACCCCAGGATGGTATGACACCACAACTTATGGTATCAATCGCTCCTGTATTAATGGCTATTGCCCAAAGGTTAAAACACTACCAATACTTTATTCTCCAAAATTCTGAGCATGATTGGGTTTTAACTACCTTGAGCAATCGCGCAAATCCAGGAATAGAAAAGCAAGTTATTTACGCTTTCCCTACCATACAGGATGTTTCCCTGATCTCGGATGCTGGGCTTGACCCTCAAGTGATGCCAGCCTCCATGTATGTTACCCACCTTTTGTTCCAATTAGTAGCCCTCAAACCATTACACAGCATAGTTTTCCTGGAAACACCAGGAATTATTACCCATACCGTCGAAGTCCGGCGCTCTGAACTGGAAACCCTGATTGAGCAACAACTACAAGGATTTAGACCCTCAAGAAAAGTTCCCCCCAATATTGCCTAAATACCCGAAAAAACTCAAATGAAGATGGGAACTCAACCCGGTCGCGTGGATATCTAACACTCAACATCCCAAATCTTAGATCTCCCTCAATTTTTTAGTAGAGTCGACTCAGTACATAGTCAGTTAAATCTATTAGGGCTTGGCGTGATTCTGATGGCTCTAAAATGCTGATATGCTCATTGGCCAATTTGGCGTGGTGAGCAGCTAATTCTCTAGCTCGCTCAATACCCCGACTATCATGAATTAGCGCCAATGCCTGCTCTAAATCCCCACTCTGGGCAAACTCCCTGGCAATTAAAGCCTCTAAGTCGGGTTTTTCCTCCAAGGCATATAAAGCTGGCGCTGTGAGGTTGCCACTTTTGAGATCAGAACCGGCTGGTTTACCCAGGGTGTCTGTTGAACTGGTGAAATCAAGAATATCATCTACTATCTGGAAGGAAAGACCTAGATGGCGACCATAACTGTACAAGTGTTCGGCAGTTTCTAGGGATGTTTCACTAATTAGTCCAGCAGCTTTAGAACTGTTGGCAATTAATGACGCTGTTTTGTAATAGCTCTTTTGCAGGTAAGTTTCTGTAGAAAGACTAGCATCAAAACGATTTAGCCCTTGCTGGATTTCTCCAGCCGCTAAATCCATAATTACTTCTGAAAGTAGTTTGACAACGTCCAAATTGTTCAGGTTCGCTAAATACCAGGAGGATTGAGCAAAAAGAAAATCCCCCGCCAACACGGCAATGCGATTACCAAATAAACTATGTACGGTCGGTACACCACGCCGGACATTGGACTCGTCTACTACATCATCATGTACCAAACTAGCTGTGTGGATCATTTCTGTAATCTCTGCCAGTCTTCTGTGACGCGCTGTGATATCTGTATTTAACATAGTCGCCCGCGATATCAGCAGCACTATGGCGGGTCTGATACGCTTACCCCCAGCACCGAATAAATGTTCGGCTGCTGCATAAAGAATGGGGTGGCGATTTCCAACTAGCTGTTTAAGGTTATCTGCTAGTATTTGCAGGTCTGCTTCCACAGGGGTAAACAGGGAGGTGGCTGGGGTCATGGATGGGCGGACTCTGGCTTAGGTTACGAAAGTTTACATATTCTTTAATTTTAAGATAACCCAGTGTCACCGCAAAGTTTTCCCCCAGCAATCTGATTTTTAATATCTATTAAGTTATTTATATATCGGATTAGAAATATGTTACAATATCTAGCTTTTTTAAAATGCTCAATTTTTGCTAATTACCCGCCAAAGACCGTAATCATCGAAGATACAATGTTACTAAGATAACATTTAGTATAAATTAATCTAAGTTACTTGTCAACAGTAAAAAAATTTAAAATTTAGTCTAGAAGTTAGCTTCAAATTCAAGGTGGTTGTGTTACTCTAAAATCTAGGGATATTAAATTTTTGAGATTATTCACTTCCTGAGTAAAACCATTTTATGATGATTTTACGCAGTGGCGTTGTGAATCTAAAATAACTCGTCGCTCAAGAGAAGATGGAAGTTATTCCTGTTTAAACTTTGTGCGACAAGCATACCTTTTGAGTTGAATTATGCTTTTCCAGTCATGGAACTAACTCAACGTATTCAGCCTATGTTGAGTAACGGCGTATATCTATTAAAATTGGTGTGAGGTCAATAACACAGGCTAGGTAAACTGCTGATGAGCGCAGTTACAGATTGCTATTTAGTAATTTGGCTGCTGTCGGATGTATGGCCTGGAAAAGTTGATTTTAAAGAAAATAAATGGATTGTCCAGGGAAATTCGGGTTTTCTTCTGGGGGTTCTGGTATAGCTAACTACAGTCATCAAGGATGCCCTTGGTTGACTTGAGTTTTGCTAGTTTTGTATGCAATTTTATATTCCTTAGCAATCAAAGATGGTGGAAAAATGATTTACCAAAATATGCCTATGATGATATTTATTTTAGCTGCTGGGTATTTATTCAGTGTATACCTATTATTAGCATTAGCAAAGCGAACAGGCAAGAAAGATGTTCATCAAAGCAATTCTAATATCATCCAAGATAATTACAAGCGGCAAAGGGGATTAACTGCGAATGTCACCGAGGCAGTGAATAGTCGGTGAAAGAAACCAGCACAGGGTAGGGACAGAATAGACGAATTTTGTTTGTCTTTCCCTATTCTGATTCCTGACTCAGTGTATCTTGTTTTTAAGACACAACGGCATCCGCAAAACATACCTGTTCTACCATGGGAGTATAGCCTAACCACTGCAAAACAGACTGAGTAAACTGTTGGGGACAACCGCTGACAGCGAAACGGGTAGGCAGGGGTGGGTAAGTATTTTTAATACCTAGTATATCTAGCTCTTGGGAGCAAGCGACGACGACATGAACTGCTGGGTCAATTAATTTGACCCAGGCTGGGAGGAGCGATCGCAAAACTGGTGATAAATGAGGATAATGGGTACAACCATAAACTAAAGTATCTATTTCTTGGCGGAGTAAGGGTTCTAGATAAGTCTTGGCTATTTCAGCAGTATAAGGGTCATGGATGCGATTTTGCTCAATTAGAGGCACAAACTCTGGACAACTGACTTGCCAGACTTGGACATGGGATTTAATTTCTAAAATAGCTTGACGATAGGCATTGCTTTGAGCCGTTGCTGGGGTAGCAATAACACCAATGCGTTGTCCTTGCCCAACGGCGGCCTTTGCCCCTGGTAAAATCACACCTAAAATGGGGAAATCAAATTCTTGGCGGACAATATCTAAAGCCAGAGCCGAACTGGTATTACAAGCCATAATAGCCATTTTAACCCGTTGCTGCCGCATCCAACAGAGGATTTCCCGGACAAATTGCAGAATTTCTGTTTGAGAACGAATACCATAAGGAAGACGGGCTGTATCCCCCACATAAATAATTGATTCATTGGGAAGCTGCTGATACAGTTGTCGCAGTACGGTTAGTCCACCGACACCGCTATCAAATACCCCAATAGGAGCGCGTTGAGGTTCTTGAGGTGAGAAAGCATGAAAATGACTATCGAAAATAGAAGATGAATACACAGCAAAAATTAATTTAGAATGAATGATTAGCAATGATTAGCGTTGTTTTAAATAATTGAGAACACCACGAGCTATGCCCTCAGCCATACGAGATTGATAGTCTGATGATCCTAAACGGGGATTATCTTCTCGACCAGTCATATAACCTGTTTCCACTAAAATAGCAGGCATAGAATTTTTTCTCAGCACATAAAACCTAGCTTTACGAGTGCCGCGATTATTCAAGGTACTAATATTTTGGAGAATAGTTTGACGAACAGTTTCTGCCAAACCATAACCACTGTCATAATAGTAAACTTCTAAGCCATTGACATCAGGGCGATTGTCCACGGAATTAGCGTGAATACTCACGAACACAGTAGCATTGACACGCTTGGCTATATCTACCCGTCCTTGGAGTTCCACAAAAAAGTCAGCATCTCTAGTCAGTACCACTTGTACACCATTTTGCTCTAAGATTCTAGCCAATTTTGTGCTAATAGGTAAAACAACATCCTTTTCCAGTAACCCACCGAGTCCAGGAGCGCCAGAATCCTTACCACCATGACCCGGATCAATAACTACTAAAACCTTTCCTTTAGGGACTGGTAGAGGTGGCTGGTCAACAGGTGTTTTCACTGTTGGGGACGACTCAGTGATCAAATCCGGGGTATCTAATGGTGGTGTAGCAGCAACAGGAGGTGTAATCTCAGGAACTTGAGGGCGGAGAGTAGTTTGTAATGGTAGTGCTAATACACTAGCGGGGACTTGATTCAGTACGCCAAAGCTAACACCAGCAGCAGGTTGAACAAGAACAACTACAGTATTGGCTGCTTGGGGTTGAAGACGGACTTTGAGAATAGGGCTATTGGCATTAAAAGTAGGAATTTGCACCTGATTAGCTAACTTAGCATTAGGAATGGTAATGCGAAATAGACCTGATCTTCTATCCCAGTTGGTAGTAGCAGATATAGCTTGGTCGGCTCGAATTAGTAATTGTGTGCCATTTGCACCTATTTCTACAGATTGAATAGTCGCGGGGGAGTCACTAACTGATGATGTAGAGGATTGATAGTTATTAGATAACTTAGTAACACGATCTGGTATGACGATAAAACCGTTATTACCACTAGTTATTGCTCGCCAATTGCGACTAGTGTTATCTAACTGTAAGGTCATACGAACAGCGGACGGACTACTTGATAATTGGCTAAATTGGATGCGCCGGACACCATAGCGGTTAATTAATAGGTCACGTTGTCCCATATTTGGTGATAAGACCGCACCAAGGATATCAATATTAACAGAGCGATTATCAAGACTGGGATTGACTTGTAATTGAGTATTACCGGGGGTATTACCGGACAACCAGGGGGAGTTTGCCGCTATGCCTACAAAAAAACCATCGCCTGTGACTTGTAATTTCTCAATTTGAGTTACCTGGTTAGACGGGGTAATGGGATTTGTTGTGACTACGTTGTAAATACTATTGGGAGACCGTGTAGCTTGAGATGATTGCTCTAGGGCTGGAGACGTTGCTGGTTCTCTATTTTGCCCAGATATAACTTCTGGTTTAGGTAATTCTACTATCCAGCGGCTACCACTTATGGGAACAAATTTGATTAGACCAGAGTTGAAGGTGTAACCAGGGGCAAGTTCCACAACTAAGCGCGTTGTTTGTGCGTCAAATTGGCCAATGCGGATAGCGCGAATTTGGCTACCAATTTCTTGTATTAATTGTGGACGACCAAATTCCGTACCTGGTAAGTCAATTACTAAGCGAGTCGGGTCAAAAATCAGTTGGGCTTGGGGTTGGACAGCACTAGATGTATTAAATTCTAGCCGATTTTGATCAGGATCAAACCGCCAAGATTCTAATTTTCCAGCCAAAGCAGGCGAAGATAGCATGAAGACAGTGCCAAAAGTGCTAGGTATTAACCAATGTAGTTTCACAATCTTTTCTCCTGATTTGCATTCATCATCATTTGTCAATATCTCAATTTAGGGGTTAATCTTCACACTATCACCGCCTCAACTTTTACTTTACTCAAGTTAAAGATTGTGGCGTTGCTATAAATAAGACAGGAGACAGGGCTAATGGGGTGATATATTAACATATATTTGTGGTTTTGGGATTTTTTTGGTGATCATATCTGATGATGAGTGTTAGACATTACTATTTATCTGGTTATCTGGATCTTAAATACTCAAGAATCCCTTGGGCGATCGCCAAAGCCATTTGATTTTGATAAGCTGGACTATTGAGATTGGCAACATCTTCTCTACCAGTTACGAAACCAGTTTCTACTAAAATTGACGGCATGGAGTTTTTACGAAGCACATAAAATCTGGCTTTGCGTACATTCCTATCTTTCACATTCAGACTTTGTAGAATTTTACTATGGACAATGCGAGCTAATGTTAAACCATTATCATAATAATAGGTTTCTAAACCGTTAACTTCTGGACGATTTGCACCTGCTGAATTAGCGTGAATACTCACAAATACATCAGCTTTAGCCCGTTCGGACATAATTACCCTTCCTGGTAAAGTCACAAAGTAATCAGAATCCCTAGTCATAATCACTTGAATACCGTTTCGTTCCAAAACTTCAGCAATTCTTTTCCCAATAGGTAAAATAACATTTTTTTCCTGTACTCCCCCGATACCAACCGCACCTGAATCTTTACCACCATGTCCAGGGTCAATAACAACTACTAATTTTCCTTTGGGAACTGGGGGTTGAGGTCTGTTTTCTGGCTGTTGTAGATTTAAGTCAGGTATTTCTTGCTTTGGTGGTGATAAAGGTGGTAAACTTAAAGGTGGTCTCGTTAAACGAGATCCTTGTAGTTTTAAAGCCAACAGGTTGTCTCCGGCTGAATTAATTGGTCCAAAACTAATACCTGACGCGGGTTGAATAAAAATAACTACAGTATTTGGCGGTTGGGGTTGAAGACGAAGTTTGAGAATAGGACTATTAGTCTCAAATGTTGGACTTTTGACCTCCGGCGCTAACTTAGCGTTGGGAATAGTAATGCGAAATAAACCAGAGTTTCTATCCCAACCAGTGGTAGCAGATACAACTTGGTCTGATCTAATCAGTAATTGTGTGCCATTATTAACAATTGCTACCGATTCAATGGTTGCAGTTAAGCCGTTATTGTCATTATTATTTACACTTGGAGGTAGATTCTCATTTTCGGGTAAATTCACAATTCCTCTGACAGGAAGCAGAACTAAACCACTGCTATCGGAAGTTACTCGCCAGTCAGGGCTATTTTCCTCTACCCTCAAGGTCATACGTACAGATGTTGGTGTCGTTCGCAATTGAGTAAATTCAATGCGGGAGACACCGTATTTATTAACTGCTAAATTTCCCGGAGTGAAATTTGGTGATAAGGTTGTATCCAGGATATCAATAAATATAGTAGTTTGATCACGGCTTCTAATGGTTCTCGTTTGGGGACTACGGCCACTAGTGCGAACAAAAAAGCCGTCACCTGTAATTTGTAAATTCTCCAATTGAGTTTTTTCCCCACTACTACTCGCTATTGATGAAAATTCAGGTTGAGGTTGGGGGGCGATATTAGCTAGATTGTAATTATTATTAGTAGTATTTTCAGGATTTTCCCTCTGGGTTGATAGAGATTCCCTTGCTAATTTCGGTAATTGTACAGTCCAACGATTAGCACGTTTCGGGACAAATTTTACCTGGTTAGGGTCTAGGGTATAACCAGGACTCAATTCTAAAACTATCCGTGTTGTTTGTTCGTCAAACTGGCCAATACGAATTTCCCGCACTCCTCTACCAGGTTGGGTTAACTGAGAACGTCCCAATTTTACACCGGGTAAATCAATTACTAAGCGAGTAGGACTAAAAATTAGTTGTGCTTGTGGTTGGACACCACCACTTGTATTAATTTCTAACAGGTTTTGATTGGGGTAAAATCGCCAAGATTCTAGGGTTGTGGCTAAACTCGGCGACGATAACATAACTATACTTCCAAAAGTACCGGGTAGCAACCACTCTAATTTCACAGTTCTTTTCTCCTGATTTATATTTATTGAATTAGTGAATATCAAATTAATATCTTTAAATATTTCCAAAATTTGATAATTTATCACATTATTTTCATGATTTTCCTTGAATTGAGAACAAGAAATTTATGAAAAACTCTCGGCGATTATTAATCAAATCCTTACTAAAAAATCTGCAATTTATAACACTTAAACCACTAAAAAATAGAACCATAAAACATGATCAAGTCTACTAAACAATGGGAAACAAAAAATTGTCAAGTCCAAAGCAAATTCAATTAACCTTTTTATTTATTTTTTAGGTGAGATGATAACAATACCAAAAGAGACTGATATTTAATGAGATAGGTTTCCTGTCACCTCCTTACTTAGTCAACTTACAAAGCACAACAGATATAGAAAAACTAAATAGTTCGATTATAGCATTAATTCACCAATTATTGACATCATTAAAGAACAAGTTGGGGATTTGAGACTTTTGTTAATTCAACCCCCTAAATACTTGCTTTTTAAATATAGGAATTGCCTTCATTCCTGCTATAATAATTCTCCAGAGTTACTGTCTAAATTGGTTGTAGTGTTTGATTCTGGAAATACAATTCTTAACAGGGGAGGAGCGATAAATGTGGTAATAATCACCATCATGATAATTGCAGCCCCTAGTGGTTTGGAAAGGACACCACTAGCAGCACCTACACCAGCAAATACTAAACCTACTTCACCTCTGGGAATCATTCCCACACCAATGGCCAAACGATTAATTCCCGGTTGACCAAATACTGTTAGGCCTGTCACCACTTTACCAATAATGGCGACGGTAATCAGGAAAGTTGCCATGATTAGGGCTTCTTGATTTGTGGGAATGGCTGGGTTTAAGACTCCCAAATCAGTTTTTGCTCCCACAGTGACAAAGAAAACTGGAACTAGCATATCCGCAATGGGGATAACTTGCTTTTGTAATTCCTTGCGTTTGTCCGTTTCTTCGAGAACTAAACCAGCAGCAAAAGCTCCCAGAATTGCCTCTAAATGGATGACAGAGGCTAGGTAAGACATGATTATGGCAAAAATGAAGGCCGGGATGACTAATTCCCCTCTAGTTTTAAGTTTATCAGCGATCGCCACAAAGGATTTATTAAATACATTACCAAAAACTACAGCCCCAATCAAAAAAGCACTGGCGCTAATAATTAAATAAACCACATTACCAACATCAACCGCCCCATCTTTAGCTAAACTAGCAACTACAGCCAAGACGATAATTCCCAAAACATCATCAATAACCGCAGCACCCAGAATAATCTGTCCCTCTTTAGAATTTAAGCGACCTATTTCCGAAAGCACTTTAGACGTAATTCCAATACTAGTCGCAGTTAAAGCCGCACCAGCGAAAATAGCAGGTATAGCACTAACACCAAATATTGTCATTAACCCCACAGTTCCCGCAGCAAAGGGAACTATCACCCCCACGGTAGCGACAACAAAAGCCTGAATACCCACGGACATAAGGTCTTTGAGATTAGACTCTAAACCAATTTCAAACAAAAGGATAATCACACCCAATTCTGATAAAACCGAAATCACCTCAGACTGGGCTGCAAATACCTGTGGTGTCGCTTCTGGACTTAACCCAGCGGTGATTTGCAAAAAGGACATAATTAAAGAATTAGCCGCGTCTGTACCACCTTGAGGGAATATCAACAAATGGAGTACAGAGACACCGATAACCACACCCCCGACAAGTTCACCTAAAACCGCCGGTAAACCGATTTTGTTGGATAATTCCCCCCCCACCTTGCTGGCAAAGTAAATTACGACTAAACTCAATAGTACAGCCGCTAATACCATGGAATTATCTGCTGTTTCTGTGGCTGTAGCCAATAAGGAAAGGTTAAAGTTGATTTCCATGAAAAACTGTATTGGTTATACAAAGATCCGTTTCTTTATTTTTACCTGTTTTTGGTGGTAATTTGTGCAGTTAGCTTGATCTGATCTGCTTTTGGTCGGAATTGAAGATTTTTATCTCACGCAGAGACGCAGAGGCGCAGAGGCGCAAAAAGTAAGTAACCGTAGGTTGGGTTGACACAAGGAAACCCAACCTACAACTTTTGGTCGGAATTGAAGATTTTTATCTCACGCAGAGGCGCAGAGGCACAGAGGCGCAAAGAGTAAGTAACCGTAGGTTGGGTTGACACAAGGAAACACAACCTACAACTAATATTGGGTTTTATTTTATCCCACCCAACCTACATTGGTCGGAATTGAAGATTTTTATCTCACGCAGAGACGCAGAGGCGCAGAGGCGCAAAGAGTAAGTAACCGTAGGTTGGGTTGACACAAGGAAACACAACCTACAACTAATGTTCTTTTCTGTGAGGGAAGCACTAGAACCTCAATTTTTATCAAATGTGCTTTTGTATTTTAATTTGGTGAACTAGGTCCTATTATTTTAATTCCCTGTTTTTCTTTTTCTCCTAATTCTAAATTTAATATCAACAATTTTTCTAAAATATCATCTTCTGCTTGCATTTTATAAGCTGACATTACCAGTTTATCTAGTTGTTGATGAAGTTGATAAAGTTTGCTACTGGGTTCGTTGAAAAATTTATTATATAATGTGGTGATTCCCCATTGTTTGGTTTCCATTTGTTGAGTACGATATTCATGTAGTTCTTCTGTTTTAGTGCGAATTTGTTGGACTATTTTGGTGTCTACTGTTTGCGGAAATGGGAAGGTTTCAAAACAAGTATTGTGAGTGTAAGCTATATCTGATTTCAAGGTTGATTTTTGAGCGTGCATCCATTGACGATGTATATTAGATGAGAGAATACCAAATATATAATAATCTTCTGATGCTACCACAACAGATTTATCTCCAGGTAGCCAATTTAAAGGTGCAGGAATAAATATAGCCCATTTAGAAACTCTGGGAACTGTGAAATAAAATGATAAAGTAGATATAGCTTTTCTCATTTCTATTCTTTTACCTTCGTATTTCCACCAATTAAGTTTTAATTTTTCATTACGATTATTTTGACGTTCTAATGGTATAGTTTGCTTAACTTGTTCAAATGGTAATTGATAATCACTAGCATCTTCAATAATCATATCATCAAAATCAATAATCCATCTTTCAGGTTTACCATGAGGATTTTTAGCTAAATTCGCACCCATTGAAAATAGTTTTAAAACTTCTTTATTTTTTGAATCTGCTTTTATCCATTCTTCTGCTTGTTGTTCGCTGAGAAGAAATCCTTTACCATTAGGAATTACACCCTGAAAGCATTTATTGAGATTTGCTTTTAACCGCACAGCTTGAGAAACATCAATACTAGATTTTAGAGAAGAATTGATTTGTGAAACAACAAGATCATCTAAATAATACTTTCGTGGTTTATCCTTACACCAATTAACAATACTCACATGAACTTTAGCCTCACCAGACCAAACTTGACTAGAAACAGCTTCATGAATATAACCACCATTTTGAATAATATAATCTAAAGCCGCAATTCTACTTTTACCTTGACTAATAGAATTAGTCGCTACTAAACCAACTCTACCATTTTCATCAATTTTATCATGAGCTAAACGAAACCAATAAGCACAAAAATCCACATCTTTAACTGTAGGAAAACGTTCAAAAATTTTATCTACATATTCATCATTCAAATTCATTCTAATATGTTTACCACCCAAAAAAGGCGGATTTCCAATAATAGCATTTGCTTTCACCCACTCACTAAACAAAGCATCTTCACAAACAATATTATGATCCAAAGTATCCAAAGGTAAAGCAGGTTCAGTCAAATATAAATCATCAATCGCAATTTTCCGCGCTATCATCAAAGTTACCCGCGCTAATTCCACAGCAAAAGGATTTGTATCCATACCATAAAACTGTAAAGGTGTTACCAAACCCATTTCCATTTGTTGACTTTTAGACCCATTCAAAGACTGGATTTTTTCTAAAAGCATTCTTTCCACTCTTTTCAATTGCTGATATGCTATATAAAGAAAATTTCCCGAACCACAAGCAGGGTCTAAAACCCGATAACTTTGTAATTCTATCTGCAATTTTCCCAACTCCTTAACCGTACTTGCTTCCTCAATTTTATCCTCCCAATAACGACTAATTGTGGGACGGACAATTTTCATAATATCTCCCTCGGAAGTATAATGAATTCCCTTCGCATGACGTTCTTTTTTATCTACCGTTCCTTCAAATAAATTCCCAAAAATAGCCGGACGAACCTTACTCCAATCTTCCCGTGCTGACACATCTAAAAAATTTAATTCTTTCCTAGTTAACTCAATAGGATCAATTTGAGAAAATAAACCACCATTAAAATAATCTACACCTTGATAACGTCCTGCTGGTGTTTTTCCTGGGCGATTCATTTCCCGAAATAAGCCACCTAAAACATCATAAGAACTTGACCCGTTCATACAATCTTGAACACAAGAAACAAACAAATCACGGGGTAACAATTGTCTATCTTCCGCAAACATAGCCAACACACATTGTAAAACAAACCGCTGTGCTGTTAACTTTTCAATACCCCTAGCTTCCAACTCTAATAATAATTCTCCCATACGACGAGCCGCCCGTTCTGTCACTTCCACCTGGTTGTTTTGGAATATAGGAGTTTTTTGACCTAATTCCATAAAGGCCAACGCTCCCGACCGTGCTGGTAGTTCCTCAAGGGAGATTTTATCTACAGGTGTATCTATCTGAATATCAAAATCAAAAATCCAAAATTCATCAAAATTACATAAAATCACATATTTCGGACGATTTGGTACTAACCTAGTCCAATAATCAAAAGCTTGGGAATAATGTTTATTTAGGTCTTCTCCCCGTTTTTTCATTTCAATTAAAACGCGAGGTTTCCAAACCAAATCAGCAAAACCGGTTTTTCCAGATTTACTACCTTTTTTAATAGCTTCCTCATATTTCGCACCAGCTTCCAAAGCACCCTCATGGCCAAAAGCCCGAAAAAATCGGTCAAGAAAAGTTTGTGCTTCCTTACGTTCTTGTCCGGTGATATGTTCTTTACAGAAATTAACGAATTTAGATAAACTTTCTGGTGTTGATGATGTCATAGTTTTTTTTCTAAAGTAATAAGATACCCGACCATTCACTAATTATAAAAATAGCATTTAATCTCCCCAACAAAACCCGCGAAAAAAGCAGATTTAGGAGTTGACAATTAATTTTAAATATGTTATTATTATCTTGATAAGGAAGAACTATCATCAAATTCTTGTGGTGCGGGCATCTTGCCCGCTAAGTATGTATCTCATAACACCGGAAAGTTCTGTATTATCGCTTTGTGGTTGCTCCCCAAGAAGTCGCGCGAAAAAAGCAGAATTAGGGGTTGACAATTAGTTTTAAATATGTTATTATTATCTTGATAAGGAAGAACTATCATCAAATAATTAAGAGATTGGTATTTATTGACTTAAAATAAGAGACTGTGGTATGGGTTAATTAAACCAAAGACAAAATGCGATCGCTATTTAGGAATCGCTGTAATGAAGCTATTGGTTGTGAAGTTAAACCAATTAATAAAAGATTTAAACCCAGTAGCTAAACAGCAATGGTCGTAAATATGAATTTACAAGAAACCCAACTCCAAATTTATCAATTAAAGCAACGAATGACTTTAACTTTAGATAATCCAAAATCAGTGAAATTACAAGTCAAAAATATCAGCTTAATTCAAAAACAACTACGATCTCTTAAAAAAGAGGTGAATCTAGCTATTCGAGAAATTAATCAACAAGCTACACAAACTACCCCTGATAGCATTGTCTCTGTTGCTTTAGATTTATTTGGTAAACGTAAATTAGCAGGTCAATTAAGACAAAGTACCAGAAGGGCTATTCAGTCAGAAAAAATTAGCTTGAGACAACCTTACATGGATATTAAAGATGATATTGACCAGTTGCTTTTGGCAGGGGATAAATTGAAGCTAGAAGCAGAACAATATTTATCGTAGCATCTAACTATCATCTTCTTCGTGACTTCGTGGTTAATTTATCCCCTCATCAAAACCCGCGAAAAAAGCAGAATTAGGGGTTGACAATTAATTTTAAATATGTTATTATTACCTTGATAAGGAAGAACTATCATCAAGTTCTTGTGGTGCGGGCATCTTGCCCGCTAAGTATGTATCTCATAACACCGGAAAGTTCTGTATTATCGCTTTGTAGTTGCTCCCCAAGAAGTCGCGCGAAAAAAGTAGATTTAGGGGTTGACAATTAGTTTTAAATATGTTATTATTATCTTGATAAGGAAGAACTATCATCAAATAATAAAACTCAACCACAGAGAAAAACCCTAAAAAACCTCTGACCTTCGTGTACTTCGTGAATTCGTGGTTAATTTATCCCCTCATCAAAACCCGCGAAAAAAGCAGAATTAGGGCTTGACAATTAATTTTGAATATGTTACCATAGAAAGGACGAGGAAGAACCATCACTAAATAATTAGTGAAACCGAAAAAACAGTAGTTTCGTCGAGTGCGAATTACCGTACCCACTTTTTGTCCTGGAAGATTATAATTGTTTGTGTTATTATTTGCCATTGATGAAACAAACAACTTGTAGTTGAAATACTTCAAGTAAATTTATACAAAACCACTAAATGGAACTAAGTAAGCCGTGATGAATGCTGTATTACCTCGTTTTTTAAAGTCAGCCTACCGCAAAGAACCTATAGTCAGTGTATTCTTAACTGTAGGTGTAATAGATGCTCTAATTGGTGGGTTGGATGATAGTTGGTCACTCTTCACCTTTGGTTTAGCAACAGCAGGGGTGGCTTTTGCTTTTAAACTATGGCGTATGCAGCAGCGTCCGTCTTTACCAGAAGAGCTTGTTGTTCAACATTATTTACCTCCTCAGTCTTCTACTGCTGCTTTACCTGTACTCAAGGTTTCTAAGAAAAAACCACGTCAGTAGTTACCAGCGTGGGAGAGCGTAAGCGTTGCGCGACCTAAGAATCACTGTTTTGGACGTGGAGGGCGATACCTACGGTAAGCTACCGTTAACGCAAATATCTCATAAAAACTTTTGCAGTTATAATTATTAGCAATCCAGTAAGTTATATTGGCTGCTATGAATAACGCATTATTCGCCACAACTATTATTAGTTTTGTTTATTTTGTTGTTGACTTAGGAAAGCTCTTTTTAGAATTATGAGAATAATTAGAATTATTTGCAGTCCGCTGTGGATTATCCCCACGTAATTGTTTACGACCATTAGTAATAATTTGTAACATTTCTTGAATATCCTGTTCCATATTACTCAAAACATGATCAGCATATTGATCAGCACCATCTTCAATCTCTTGAGCTTGAGCAATTGCAGTTTGGCGCATTTCTTCTAACTCTTGCTGACAAGCGCGACGCTTACGCTCCACCTCTGCAACAGTTTCTTGCATCATCGCTTCACAATCTTGCTGGACTTGTCGCCGCAGTTGGTCAGCCTCCCGTTGTGCTTGCCTGATAATATCACTTTCAGCCAAAATTTGCGCCCTTTTGGCTTGGGCCACGTCTACAACCTGTTGTCCATATTCTTCAGCCTCCAGGAGAATTTCATCCTTTTGTGCCAAAATATCTAGTGCTTCTTGGAAAACCGCCGGCAAAGATATGCGAATAAAATCAAGTTGTTCGAGTAATTTATCTTCATCTACTAGGGTACGTCCCGTTAAGGGAATCCTCATGCTAGAGAGAATTATGTCCTCTAAGCGGTTGAGTTCTTGCTGAATATCTACCCCTGCCGTTGGCAGTGAATTCCCGTCTTGAGGGATTGCCTTTACGTACTCCCGTGGGGTAGGATTTTTTCCGTTGTGGTTGGACTCATGGGCAGAGATTGAACTTGGTTGTAGCATTGGTATATATCTCGGGCAACGTGTGAAGGAACAAGATGATCAACAGAGCCACCAAACCTGGCAATCTCTCTTACCACACTACTACTTAAAAAACTATACTCATTTGATGTCGCTAGAAAAACTGTCTCAATCTGAGTAGACAGTGTTTTATTAGTATGAGCCATTTGTAGCTCAATTTCAAAATCGGATACTGCTCTTAACCCCCGCAACAAAATTTGTGCTTGTTGCATTTGAGCATATTCTACAGTCAAACCATCAAAACTGTCTACCCCTACATTTGGTAAATGTTTTGTAGCTATACTAATTTGTTTCAATCTTTGCTCGACTGTAAATAATGGTATCTTATTTGGATTGCGAAGAACGGCAACTATCACCTGTTCAAACAGGCGACTACTACGCTGAATTAGGTCTAAGTGTCCCAAGGTGATGGGATCAAAACTACCAGGATAAATAGCAATCACAATGTTATTTTATGTCTAGATATTAAATATACTAACAGGTTTTTTCCATAACTTAGTTAAATCTAACATCTCATGGGTCATGATTAGGAATTAGTGATTAAGGCATACTATATTATCGTTTTTGTTTTTGTCTTTGTTTTTGTTTTTGTCTTTGTAGATTTTATATTACTATAGGTAATTTTCCATGGTAGTGGATTTTTCGATTTTGCCCTTGGGGTTTCAATTTACTTCTCCAGGTCCGATTATAGTTAAATTTGGACCAATTGTTATTCGCTGGTATGGGTTATTAATTGCCTCTGCTGTCTTAATTGGTGTCACCCTTTCCCAATATCTGGCTAAACGTCGTCACGTTAACCCAGATTTACTCAATGATTTATCAATTTGGCTGGTAATTGCCTCTATTCCCGCAGCTAGGCTCTATTATGTCTTATTTCAATGGTCAGAATATTCTCAACACCCAGAAAAGATCATTGCCATTTGGGAAGGAGGTATTGCTATTCATGGGGCAATTCTTGGCGGTGTCGTGGCAGCGTTGATTTTTGCTAAACTTAAACAAATATCTTTTTGGCAATTAACTGATTTAGTCGCCCCTTCCTTGATTTTAGGGCAAGCAATTGGCCGGTGGGGAAATTTTTTCAACTCAGAAGCCTTTGGCCGTCCCACTAGTTTACCTTGGAAGTTGTATATTCCCCCAGACCGTCGTCCTTTGGATTTAGTTAATTTTGAATATTTTCATCCCACTTTTCTCTATGAGTCTTTGTGGAACTTCATGGTTTTTGCACTATTGCTAATTTTGTTTTTGCGGGCTTTATCTAAAAAATCACCTTTGAAAGTAGGGACTTTATTTTTAGTTTACTTGGTAGCTTACAGCTTGGGGCGGTTTTGGATTGAAGGTTTACGCATGGATAGCTTAATGCTAGGACCTTTACGAATGGCACAAATGGTCAGTTTAGGAGGAATGTTTTTAGGAATGATTGGTTTAGCTTGGCTGTATGTACTCAAGCGTCCTTTACCTGATGTTGTTTCCTCTTTCAAAGGAGATTGACTAAAAGGCATGGCTGAATTGAGGTATGAAAATCAAATATTCTAGTTCTTAAACTCTTACTCTGGAGCGTCCTTGAGCGCCTCTGCGTCAGAAAAAATCATACCTTCATTC
>OMJF01000071.1 GCA_900299285.1 Anabaena sp. 54
GCTTCGTGAGTTGAGACAACCTGAGCATAGGCAAAGCCAAGTGCTGACATAAAGGCACAGTGAACTTCTAAAGCAGGTATAATATGACCATGGAATTCAAGATTTCTAGCTGCACAAGCATCGTGAGCAACAATACAGTCGAAACCAAGATCATTTGCAGCACGAGTTGTCCCATCTATACACATATTACTCATAGCCCCACAAATCACTAATCTTTCCACCCCAGCATGATGTAGATCTTCAAGAAGAGTAGTCTGACGAAAACTGTTCGGGAACTCCTTGATAACAATCTTTTCCTTTTCCTGGGGTTTGACAGAATCATGAATCTCAGCGCCATAGGTGTCAACAACAAAAAATGGTGCTTGAGGATTCTTAGCAATGTGTTGAATATGAAAAATTGGTTGCTTTCTTTCACGAAAGGCAGTAAGAAGCCTTACAGCATTGAAAGCTGCTATATCCATACCGACAAGTTCCCATTTACCACCGGGGAAATAATCATTTTGAATGTCAACTAAAACTAGTGCTGTTTTCACGTCATTATCTCCTGAAAATTTGACGATAAATCTTTTTTAACACAGATCCTTAGTCCAGATAAATTCTATATGACATCAACTTACAACTTGTAGATTCTTTAATAGATGAAAATATTTTCTCACCTGCAAAGATATAGGAATCATAACTGAGTGTTACTTCTTCTTGAAAACCTATTTTCCGAAATAGATTTTGAGATGGGATTCCAGTTAGTTCAGAAATAACCACAGAAAAATAGTTCAGTTTGGCTAATCTTAAATTCTCCTTGATTAAATTCGTAGCAATTTTTTGATTTTTGTATTCATCTTTAACCCCTAACAAAAGAATATGTAACGTCCGAAATAATTCCCAGTAATAATATTGATATTTACCAAAATAACTAGATCTTAACTCCCGGGAAAACTTGTGAATTGCTGCAAATTTATGACTGAGTTGGTGAATATAAGGAGGGATAGTCATCAAATGTTCTGAGATAACAAAACCAACAATAATTCCATTATCTTCAGTGGCGACAATAGAAAGCCTATCCATAATTGCTTTCCTCAAATAAGCTTCAGCTAATTGTCGAAATTCTTGATAATTTATCTGCAAACTTTTAGTTATTGGTTCATTATTCACAAATAACTGAGAGCATAAATCAACGGTTTCTTCAAAGTCCTGTGATTCAATAATGCGGAATTTTACCATTTATTGATTATCAATAATTTCAGCATTTACAACACAAATCATTAAGGCTAAATAGCAGGTTTTAAAAAACCTGCTATTTAGAAATTTAGGTTGATAAAAGTTATATATTTATGGGCAAAGATGCCCACAAATATATACAATCAGATGCAATTTAGCTCATCTAATCATTACATTTGCCTCCAATGATGTCATTTAATATGACCGATAAACCAGGAAGAGTAGTAATAGATACTAGTATTGTCCCGCAGTCACATCAATTACTTTCAAAGAGGGCTTTTCCTGAGTATGTAAATACAATCTCTCCTTTTTGCCTTCTTGCTCAAGTTCAAGGACGAATCTGTAATTATAGACACCAGGTTTTATAGTGCTTAAAACAGCACCAGCCCAATAGTAATAAACTGGGCAATAACGATGACGCATCATATCTGGACCACCATAAACCTTCAACTCAGTGCAGACTTTGAATTCAGAAAATTCCTCAGCGTCACCTTGTTGTTGACTGTCTAGGAAAACAATGTTATTAATTTTTGGCATAGGTGGCCATGTTCCATCTGGTTTCTTTTCCATATCCATAGGATAGATAATCCAATTGAGAACCTGGCCGGGCTTACAAACAGTTTGTAAATGATCTGTTCCCTGTCCTTGTCCCCCTACACTGTTGTCCATCATATACAGGGTATTTTTCAGGCTTCCCGTTTTCACAGCTTTATGAACGTCTATGACACTAACTATATTCAGCTGCACTGAATTTAGCTGTCTAGGATTTTGCTTCTTGAGAGTAGACTTATCTGACATGGTTTTCCTCTTGCTTAGTTAAATTGTGATTCTTGGCAGTTTAGGCATCTTTACCCACAAGATAGAGAGGGGAAGCGGTGGCTATAGATTCTGCCCGAGTTCCCACGTTAAATTTGATGGTGTAAGGAATTAATTGCACATTCTTTTTCACCGTACCAGACCAGTAGGAGACATCAGTACCTTCATAAACCTTCTTTTCTGGTTCGCAGTATTGCTTGTCAATAATGATTTCATCAATGGCAGCATAGGCTTCACATTCTAAGAATGTCACTGTCCAAACCAATACATCTCCTTCTGACACCATGGTTTTTAAATTCTCTGTACCATGGCCTGTAGAACCAGATGCTTTCTCAGTGTCCGTAAAATAGACTTGTCCGCTCAAGGAATCAGTTGCCAATGCGCCCACAACATCTATTACACTGGCGATCGTTATTGTTTTTGCCATAATCTGTCTTCCATTTTTTGAAATTGCGTTTGAAAATCAAGCAGTTGACTAGGCCATAGGGATTGGTAGGTATCCAATACCTGCATTTGTAAACCCATTTTTCTTAGGATCATTGGATATCCTGATATAAGCATCATGGGTAAAATCTACTGGAACCCAAGCCCATGAACCATTCTCACGGGATAGTTTGTACAACTGTATGTGCATGGTGTAAGCATAAGTTCCTGGTCTAGATGTATCCACAGATGCAGCCCAGTACCAGCCATCTGTCACCATATCAGGAGAGCCATAGGCAGCAGGATAAATGACATTTTTATCAACTGCTTCGCCAGTGATGTTTGTAATAATTGGATTAAGAGAATTGATTTCAGGAATTTTCTCATCCAAGTCAGTCACAAGGTTTCCTGTGACATCCATAATTTTTTGTCCAAGATGGCCAATGTCCTGACTCACATCACTATTTTTACTCTGAACTTGAGTCTTGACACCGACAGCTTTGGAGATCCTTTGTAATTCCTGGACGACATCAGAGATATTTTGAGATTCGTCAGCATTAGCACCAGTCAGTCTATCTGCCAGGGCTTGTATCTCTTCAAGTGCCTTGATATCGCTATTTTTCGACTTGTCTGATAGAAAGCTCTTGGGCAAGGTAGGGGGCAAAGAACCAACTCCATAGGGCAGCCAGTTCAAAACCTGCTCATTAGCTTGAGAACCATCACAGTAACTAGTGCCATTAATTGCAGAAATCAATTTGCCAGTGCCTAAACCTTCAGACCCCTGCAATTTCATGTTATCGAATAGGTAAGTATTACCTTCCAAGCTGTTGGCTTCTATGGCCGCTGCCACATCAATCAACAATATTATTCCCAACTGTTGGCTCATAAAGATTCCTTTTTCTCTGAGTTTAAGTTTGTTTTCACTGTTTAACGCCTAGTTCTAACCATCCATCAAGAAAGTGCTATGTTTACAGGCGTTCTTGTTGTTTATGAAGCTGAAATTAAATGCACTTCAAGGCGGGAGTATCTACATACATCAGACAGTTCTTGCCTTCATACATTTGCAATTCAAATCTATAGCGATAATCTACGCCAGGTACAAGGTAGTATGGGACAATGCCAGACCAAATATTCAAATGTAGCTTATCGCTTTCCAATTTTGTAGGATCATCTGGAAGCGGTTCAACACTAGTACCATCTTGGTTAAGAAAGGTAATCTTTCTGATAGCTACTGGTGTCTGCAAGTCAAGAGCTAAAATTGTCCACTGGATAGTTTGTCCTGGATGACACAAAGTGACTAAATTGGTTGTTCCCTGATTCAGACTACCCAGAGGGCTGTTGTCCATCATGCAAAGATTACCATTTAACAGTGTTCCACCCGAAAGTGATTCAATGACATCAACAACACAAAATATGCTGATCTTTGACTCCATAATTTTCCTCGTTATTTTACTTGAAAAAAAACAGTCGTTGACACTCCCCTCAAGCGAGGGGATTCTTGTTTAACAGGGCTAACCTAAAAAAGTCCAGGATTTCCTATTTACAAGCCTACTAGAATAATTAATCTAGGGTTCGGGCGTGACATTCCCTACCATGTTATTGATATTTTAATCTGACCAAAATAAATATATCCGACTTTAGAAAATATCTCTAACTAAAGGTACTTTACCTACTGGAGTTCTATAAATTTCTTCTGACCACTTTTTCACAAGTTTTATTTCAAACTTATATCCACTCTTTTCAGTGTAATATACATTAGCTTCTCCTATATTAAAAATAGATAAAGAGTGCATTAAGGATTGAATAAATAAACGCCTGATTCCTTCAATTCCTAGCATATTATCCATTCTGAGAAACAAGGTTTTGATATCGTCTACCGCAGCGATTAACTGCAAGGTTTTCGTGACGCGATGGTTAACAAACTGCATTTCATGAGCCAGTGCTTCTAAGTCAAAAACACCAGCTGCCTTCAATTCATGACAGAGTGAAGCATAAACTTGGGGAGCAGAATATTGTGTGTCATTAATGTGAATAATATCTCCACTGCGACCCAAAAACTCAAATTGTTGGGTTTTTAATTCTGGTTTATTTATATTGGGACGACGTATCACCCTATCCCCCGATTTAAACCTCAGAAATGGTGCTTCATGACCATGAAGTCGAGTCACAACTAACTCACCTTCTTCTCCGACATCAACCCAGCGCCCTTGACTATCCACAATCTCAACTAGATGTAACCCTGGAACGGTAGCCAAATACGGAACTTCATGGCGTAACTGTAAGCCAATAGCTTCGTTTTGAACTGTAGCAAAGTAACTCAGAATTTCTAGATGAGGATAAAGTTCTTTTAACTCAAGTTGTTTGCGATATGGTAATACTCCACTACCGTACATTGCTACACGGAAACTTTTCCTAGCTTCTTCATGTAAACCAATACCAAGATCACTCAGGATGGCTATCCCCGCCGAAATTGCCATAATTGCCTTTGGACCGGGATAAGACATAATGTGGTGATAAACTTCCCTCCTCAGAGGACCTGCGCCAAGATAGTTAATTCCTGGTATATTCTGTAAAACACCCCCAACCATGGTCCCGCTACTCCACATTTGAAAATCCGCTAAGGTGGTAGCAACCCACTTAGGCTCATTCCCTGCTAAGTAATCAGCTAACATATATTGGCCGATGAATTTACCAGCAATCTTGTAGGTATCTTGTAATTCTCGCAATGAGTAAACCATTTCCACTGGTAAACCACTTGTAGTTCCACCACTGGCGACAATTTCAAACCCGCCATAACTTAAAGGAACAACTAAACCTGGTCTTGACCATGAGAACAACTCACCCATGGTGGTCTTATCACAAATCGGTAATTGTTGCCATTCCTCAAAGTTGCGGGGGGCTTTTTTTAACCCTGACTTCTCAATCATTTCTTTCCAAATAGGATTGAGCATGAGAGTATTTGTCATTTGCTGTAAACGCCGCAATACTAAAGCATTTTGAATGGTCTCTTCCAGTCCACTATATTCCGTCTCTAATAAACTTTCACATTTTTTGATTTTATCGAAAAATGAAGGCAGTTTAACTACTTGATCAATTGATTTTGGTTCTAATTCATCCAGGGGAATTAATTTATCAATTAATTCTTCACTAGAAGTAGATAATTTCTGATTTTCAGTATTCATGATCATTCCCCTCTCCTGATATTCTAACACTTTTTGTTCCCCTGCTAATAAAAGACTATAAAACAAGCCAAAAAACTGGTTTAATCCTAATTATTGAACTTGAAAAGTAGATTTTTAACTAAGTTCCGCTAATTAGTTCTAACCCAATTTTTCTAATTTCATCTAGCAACTGATGAAAGTGATTAATATTAATTTTATGATTCATGAAAACGACACGCAAAGAGTTAATTCCATCAATTTCTACCTTGGAAATGAAGAATTTACCTCCTTCCCTAATTCTGTTTCTAATTGCTAACTGAAAATCAGACAACAGATTATCGCTCACATTGGGCGGTACATATCGGAAACAAAGGATATTCACCTCTGGTTGATGAATGATCTGGAAATCAGGCTCGTGTTTGAGTATTTGATAGGCTTCTTGAGTCAACTGACACAAATACTCAATCTTTTCAGCAAATATAGCCTTTCCATAGAGCGCCCATAATACCCACAAGTTCATGATTAGTGGTCTTTTAGTACATTCAAAATTCTGTTCTGCACTATCGAATTGAGTATAGACATCAGGAACTTTTTCAAAGACATAACTAGCGTTTTGACGAAATGCTCCATAACTTTTTTCCTTATTCTTATAGAAAAGAAGGGTACATACCCCAGGCAAAAACATCATCTTGTGAGCGTCCAAGACAAAGGAATCTGCCTTTTCAATTCCTTTTAATTTGTGACGCAATTGGTCAGAAACCAGTAAACTAGCACCATGAGCGCCATCAATATGAAGCCAGATATTTTTCTCTTTGGTGATTTGTGCTAGTTGATCAATTTCATCAAAAGCGCCTACGGAAGTAGTTCCTGCTGAAGCCACTACACAGAAAATCTTTAGCCCCCGTTTTTCAAATGAGGACAAACAAAAGATGATAATTTTGGTGACACTTGCGTAAGTCCTAGAAATATTGGGCGGTTATTAGACATAGGAGTGAAAATTAAATGTGCGTTTTCTAGAACCCTTGTAGAGACGTTCTATAAAACGTTTCTACATTAATTACCACCAAATGTCTATTGTAATTTTTATAATTTATTAGTTACTAGAGCTTGTGGTCAAAGATGAAGATTTAGAATTGAATTTCAGCGGTAGAAAAGACCAGGTAAGACATATATTTTCAGTGTGAGGTAGGCAATAAGCCCACCACAAAAGAATTATATTTAGATATATTTCTTGAATAATTTAAACTGTGTTAAATTACTAATTCCTAGACATTAAATCGGAATAACATGACATCACCTTCTTGGACAATATACTCTTTTCCCTCGCTTCTAACTAATCCCTTTTCTTTAGCTGCATTCATTGAACCATAAGTTACTAAATCATTGTAAGCGACGGTTTCTGCCCGAATAAATCCCCGTTCAAAATCAGAGTGAATTACGCCTGCGGCTTGGGGTGCAGACATTCCGGCATTTATTGTCCAAGCGCGGGTTTCTTTCGGTCCACAGGTGAAATAAGTCCGCAAACCTAAAAGGGTGTAAGTTGCACGAATTAAGGATTTTAAACCACCTTCTTTCACACCTAAAGATTCTAGGAAATCAGCTTTATCTGCTTCTGGTAATTCCACTAGTTCTGCTTCCACTTGTGCAGAAACAATGACAACTTGGGCATTTTCACCAGCAGCAACGTTTCTAACTTTTTCGACAAAATCATTACCCGTTGCTAAGTCATTTTCAGACACATTAGCAGCGTAAATAATTGGTTTATTGGTAAGTAATCCTAAGCCTTTAATAATTTCGGATTCTTCCGCGTTTAAACTTACTTGACGAACGGATTTACCTGCATTTAAAGCAGCGGCTAATTTTTCTAAAATTGTCACTTCAAATTGTGCATCTTTACTAGTGCGTGCAGCTTTGCGAGTTCTCTCAATGCGTTTTTCAATTTGGGATAAATCTGATAAAGCAAGTTCTAAATTAATGATTTCAATATCTCGCGCTGGGTCAACAGAACCGGCTACGTGAATGATATCATCATTTTCAAAACAACGGACAACATGAACTATGGCATCAACTTCTCGAATGTGGGATAAAAATTGATTACC
>OMJF01000072.1 GCA_900299285.1 Anabaena sp. 54
AACGTAAGTTGCTAGTTAGGGAAAATGTCATAATCAGGATATCCAAGATTAAAGGATGAACAGGATGAAAACAGAAAATTACTCACCAATTACCCATTATCAATTACCCATTACCAGCCTCAACTAGATAACTAGCAACTTGAGTTAGTAATTAATCTAATGATACTGGACTGGTTTAACTGCCATCAGTAGGGTTAGGTGCTGCTAAATCCAATGTGTTTACTACTAAGTCCATTTGTGTTAACTTTAACATATCCTGAATCCAAACCGGGTTAGCAAATTCAGGTAATATTTCCTGACTAAAAGCCTCCGCTGCTTTGGATCTATAACGGCTAGGGTTAAATATTAACCAAAGTGTGCGCTTTACCACAACATCCTGGATAGGTGTATGATGGAGAACACCCATTTGTAATTCTTTAGCAATGGCAGAAGTAGAGACAAAGGCAGCGCCCAAGCCAGACTGGACAGCATTTTTAATTGCTTCTATGGAATTAAGTTCCATTTCCAACTTAAACCGACTGGTGTCAATATTACAACGTGCCAGCACCTGGTCAATAACTTTACGGATGGTTGATTGAGAGTCGAGAGCAATGAATTGTAGTTTATATAGGTCTTCTTTTTGGATTGTTTCTAATTTAGCAAAGGGATGGGACGTGGGTAAAATGAGTGCCAATTCATCCTCAGCATAAGGAATAGTTTTTAAAGACTCCCCCAATTCAGCGGGAATTTCCCCACCAATGATCGCCAGATCAATCTGGCCATTAGCAACACTCCAAGCCGTGCGTCTGGTAGAATGGACGTGCAATTGCACAGCCACATCTGGATACTTTTGTCGGAATAAGCCGATCATTTTTGGTAAAAGATAAGTACCAGTAGTTTGGGACGCGCCGACAATTAATGTACCACCTTGAAGATTTTGCAAATCCTCAATAGCGCGACAGGTTTCCTGACATAAACTGAGGATTTTTTCCCCATAACTCAGAAGTAGATGTCCCGCCTCTGTTAATTGAGCGCGACGGCCTCCCCTGTCAAATATGGGAACATCCAATTGCCTTTCCAGGTTTTGAACTTGTAAACTGACAGCCGGTTGGGAGACATAAAGACTATCAGCAGCCCGCTTAAAGCTCCCTTCTTGGGCGATAGCTTTGAGAATGCGTAACTGATCTAATGTAAAAGGAAGGTCAGACATAAGGCTTAACCCAGAAATTTGGATATATGAGTAGCTGGAATAAATTGGGGCGAGTAGCTTTGTGACTAGTCATAATTTAGGCAATAGTTAAATTTAAAGAACTAACTAAAACACTTACCACAACATATTGACAGAAATCCTTTCGTGTATAATCTGTTAAAATTCAAGATGTTTACCCATAAATAGTAACTTCTTTCGTTTTTGAGAATGTTAAATTGAGTTTTATCTATCATGCCCAATTCTTGGTTTACTCCCAGTCATTTTGTCATACTAGGGTTACAATTAGTTTTTGCAATTGCCCATAGTGGAGGCGCTGCTGTGCGTCCTTGGGCTGAAAAATACATTGGACCGCGGCTTTATCGCATTTTATTCGCATTAATCAGCTTACCCTTAGCCGTGCTATTAATTGTTTACTTTTTTAATCATCGTTATGATGGATGCCAACTTTGGCAGGTGCAAGGTATTCCGGGGGTAGGAACATTAGTTTGGGTATTATCTGCTGTATCTTTTTTGTTTTTATATCCTGCTACCTTCAATTTACTAGAAATTGCTGCTATTCAAAAGCCCCAAGTTCATCTTTATGAAACAGGGATTATCCGTATTACCCGTCACCCGCAAATGGTGGGACAGGTAATTTGGTGTGTAGCCCATACTCTTTGGTTAGGTACTAGCTTCACTCTTGTTACCTCAATAGGTCTGATACTACATCACCTCTTTGGAGTATGGCATGGAGATCGTCGTTTAAGTCAACGCTATGGAGAAGCCTTTACACTTCTCAAGCAGCGGACTTCTATTATTCCTTTTCAAGCAATTATTGATGGCCGTCAATGCTTAAATTGGCAGGAATTTATGCGTCCTGCTTATTTAGGAGTTGCTATTTTTACTGGTTTATTATGGTGGTCACACCCCTTGTTATTCGTGGCAACAAGTAGGATAATGTGGTAGTTTACTGTGATCCCCAAGATCAACGAAAATATAAATTTAATAAAAGTTTGTGATCATCACTTGCTACCAAAACAATGTAGGATAAATTTCAGCATCTATCATGAGACTGTTTTTCACTAAGGTGGGAAAAAGGATTTGTTCCTCAGTCTTGGGCAGAATTTATCCCCGTCAACAATAAGTAGCTTTCTACCTTGGTAAAAACGGGAAATAAACAGCAATGCTGAGTTACAGCAATATATGCTATCAGCATTGTCAAAGTTTTAGATCGGCAGTAGTAGTCAATAGCAATCAAAATTTGAACATTGAGAACAGCCAGCGCGACATTTACGGTGGTTTATTTGTTCACATAAAAATCTAAAAATCAGACGTTCTTTGAATGATCTACCAATTGCTGTTACTGACCATTGTTTTGTTTTCATATAAAAACCTTATATTCCAAGAGGCATCATGGTGTTTTCGGTCTGTGAACGGACATTTAATCAAGAAGTTTTGGAATCTCCAGTTCCCGTTTTAGTTTATTTTGAAGCACCCTGGTGCGCTTTGTGTCGCGTTATTCACCCGCTTTTATTGCAATTTCAGACTCAATGTGGTGGTGAAATTAAATTAGCCGGAGTCAACGCTGACCAAAATTTCAAGTTGTCTAATACCTATCGCCTCAAATCCCTACCGACTTTACTGCTAATTGAAAAAGGAATAGTCAAGCAACGCTTAGAGGGTTTTTGTGGTAGAGACGATTTACGTCAAGCCTTAGAAGCAATTCAACTTACTTATAAGATCACTAAGAAAATGGACACTGTCATAAAAACAGCGGCATTAAAGGAGATAAATGTGCAATTAAATACAATTAAAAAGTAAGTGACAAAAGACAAAAACCAGAAATTTTTAGAAATTTAGAAATTTTATAGCTCCAAGTCTGAGTATAGGCTATTTTAGAGGCGTAGGCATTACAGTAGGCTCAGTAGTCTATTTTAACTGATTTGGTGCTTGGTGAGTTCCAAATCTAAAACCATGCTTAACACCCCACTCAAAGGGTATCGGTTGGAGTATTTTATCTTCAAGGGTCTGTGTCACAATTACTAACAGTTCTGATTCTTCAGTTAACTCACCCTTTGTTTGTACAGAATTCTAAAAGTAGGCGTTAGTGATGGAATTAATCTATCAGTATGCCTGGCTGATTCCAGTATTACCTCTCTTGGGAGCAATGCTAGTCGGTCTAGGGCTAATCTCAATAAATCAGGTGACAAACCGCCTGCGACAAATAAATGCTGTAGTCATTATCTCCCTCATGGGAGCTTCTATGGTTCTGTCCTTGGCTTTACTGTGGAGTCAAATTCAAGGCCATGCACCTTACCTCCAAACCCTGGAATGGGCAGCAGCAGGTAATTTTCACCTGAGTATGGGCTATACTATTGACCACCTGACAGCCTTAATGCTGGTCATTGTCACCACAGTAGCAGTTTTGGTGATGATTTACACAGATGGCTATATGGCTCATGACCCCGGTTATGTGCGGTTTTATGCCTATCTCAGCTTATTTGGCTCTTCCATGTTAGGTTTGGTGGTCAGTCCCAACCTGGTACAAGTTTATATTTTCTGGGAACTGGTGGGAATGTGTTCCTACCTCCTGGTGGGCTTTTGGTATGACCGCAAAGCCGCAGCGGAGGCCTGTCAAAAAGCATTCGTTACCAATAGAGTCGGTGACTTCGGTTTATTATTAGGCATTTTGGGGCTGTTCTGGGCGACAGGAAGCTTTGATTTTATGGTGATGGGAGATCGCCTATCAAATCTAGTAGAAACTGGCTCTATTAGCAATTTTCTCGCCATTGTGTTGGCGATTTTAGTCTTCCTGGGGCCTGTGGCTAAATCTGCCCAATTCCCCCTCCACGTTTGGCTACCAGACGCTATGGAAGGCCCTACACCAATTTCTGCTCTTATACACGCAGCAACAATGGTAGCAGCGGGTGTATTCTTGATTGCCCGGATGTATCCAGTATTTGAAAATGTGCCAGCAGCAATGAATGTCATTGCTTTTACTGGGGCATTTACGGCGTTTTTAGGGGCAACTATCGCCATTACCCAAAACGACATTAAAAAGGGTTTGGCTTATTCCACTATTTCCCAACTCGGTTACATGGTCATGGCCATGGGAGTGGGTGCTTACAGTGCGGGATTATTCCACCTCATGACCCACGCTTATTTTAAAGCGATGCTATTCTTGGGTTCTGGTTCGGTAATTCATGGTATGGAAGCAGTTGTTGGTCATGACCCTGTATTAGCGCAGGATATGCGTTTAATGGGTGGACTGCGGAAATATATGCCTGTGACAGGTTTCACCTTTTTAATTGGTTGCTTGGCTATTGCGGGGATTCCTCCCTTTGCTGGTTTCTGGTCAAAAGATGAAATTCTCGGCGCTGCTTTTGCTGCTAACCCCTTCCTGTGGTTTATTGGTTGGCTGACAGCAGGAATTACGGCTTTTTATATGTTTAGAATGTATTTCTTAACATTTGAGGGTAAATTCCGGGGTAACGACGAAAAAATCAAGGTAAAACTCAAAAATGCCGCTGTTGCTTTGGCACAGAAATCAGGGACAGTAGAATTAGCCCCTAATTTCGGTCCTGGGGCTATGAAAAAGGGAGAATTAGAAAGTCATTCCCATGACTCTCACTCCCACAGCCATGAACCTCATGAGTCACCTTGGACTATGAGTTTACCATTGCTGGTCTTGGCTATTCCTTCTATGTTAATTGGTTTGGTGGGGACTCCCTATGCCAATTATTTTGAGCAGTTTATCTTTCCTCCTAGCGAAACTTTAGCCGAAGTTATGGAAAAGGCTGCGGAATTTGACCCCCATGAGTTTTATATCATGGCGGGTAGTTCTGTGGCGATTTCTGTGATTGGGATTACTTTGGCGGTGCTGATGTATTTGGCTCGCAAAATTGATCCTAGTGCGATCGCATCTAAGATCAAATCTTTGTATGATTTATCGTTGAATAAGTGGTATTTTGACGATATTTATCATCAGGTATTTGTCCTTAGTTTGCGTCGTGTGGCTAGACAAGTTATGGAAGTTGATTTCCGCGTTGTTGACGGTGCTGTTAATCTCACGGGTTTCTTTACTTTGGTTAGCGGTGAAGGTTTGAAATACTTGGAAAATGGCCGGGTTCAATTCTATGCCTTGATCGTTTTTGGGGCTGTATTGGGCTTAGTAGTTTTCTTTGGTGTTACCTGATTTTAATTAGGGGTGGGTATTCCTGCCCCTAGATTTTTGTTTCGCGCCAAGTTGCTAAGGAGCAAAGGCGCAAAGTTGGCGATCGTTTAACATAATGTGTAAAATACAAAGGGTAATTGGCATTGCTGAATTGGGGTTATGAAATTGAAAAATCAAAAAAATGAAACTCTGACCCTCTGTGACTGGATCTCCTCTGCGTGAAATAAAATCATACTCTTAATCAGCAACGCCTGGTAATTAATAGCTATGCAAAAATTAACGATTGAGGAATTATTAAATATTGCCGACTCTCCTAGACATGGTATGATAATTTAGTAAAAAATTTCATGAATCTAAAACAACAGATTTAATAAAAATTGGTTTTTATTGAATCTTTGGTTATGTAATGAATTCAAGTAAGTATTAGTATTAATTTTTCATGTCTAGTCTTGGAGAGCCATATTACCCAAAGTCAAATTCCAGAAAGTCAGCAAGAATTACATTTTCAACTGTAAAAAAAATCAAGTTATTATCAAGTTATAAAAATATAATAATTAATTCCTAAATAACTAGATAACCAAGGCTGGTTTTTCCTTTAATAGGAATTGGGAAGTGATAAGTATAACTTTTCACTTCCCATAAGACTACTCCTTACACTTATGGTAATTAGAACAGATAACCAATAAATGCAACCTCTAGCTAAAGATGCAGATTTATTGGCAATGGCAATAAAATTAGTGTAATTTATTGCCATATATCAAATATTATTATTTACCTCCCAATATTTCTTCAACTTCTGTTAGTTTTACAGGTCCAGAAAAATTCTGACTGGTAATAATAAAAGAAGGTGTTCCCCCTAGTCCTAATTTTTGTGCTAATAATAGGTCATTTTGGATAGGTTTAATAGCTAATTTGCGGTCACTATCAAATTTTGTGAGATTTAATTTTAGCTTTTTAGCTGTATCTAAATATAAAGTCTCACCCAATTGTTTTTGATTTGTAAACAAGGCATTATGATATTCCCAGAACTTGCCTTGTTGAAATGCTGACCAAGCTGCTGTAGCTGCTGGTAATGCTTGTTCATGAATTTGATAAAGGGGAAAATGTTTATAAACTAATGTGAATTTATTAGGATATTTTGCTAATAACTCCTTGAGATTTTTATGTGCTTCTGCACAATAGGGACATTCAAAATCAGAGAATTCTATCAATACAGTTTTTGATTTAGTTGCACCAATTGTAGGAGAATCACCAATTATAGTTTTGGGATTTGTTTGCAAATTATTGATAAATTCTTGTCGTGATTGTTGTAATTGCTGTTGTTGTTTCTGTTGATATACTTCAACAGATTCAATAATGATTTCTGGATTTTTGCGAATAATTTCTAGCACTTGTTGTTCTAGTTGAGGATCTATTTTGGTATCAGCTTGAACGGGGAATGACCAACTTAAAATTAGGCAGATAAAGCTGAAAATTACTAAATTTTGGAAATGAGTAAAAATTTTGAACATTTGTCAATGTCATAGAATTAGCAATGTAATTTTATCAACTAACGGGGAAAACGGCAATTATCGTAATTTTATATTTTAAATATATTTAAAATATACTTAGGACTTACGCATTGACAAAAAACATGATCTATGGTATGGTCTCTAGATCATGCGATAGCGAAGCGCTGCTGCAAGCAGTTCGCTATTAAGATTAGCAAAAATATGCTCACGTACAACTAAAGTAAACAGATTGCTTTGTATTTCATACCAATTGCTAATTATTTTTTCAGAGCGCATAAACTCCAACTTAATAAAAGCTTGAAGTGAACAAAAGATGTGAGTCTTAATTGCATGAGTATCTCTAACCATGAACCGACAAATTCCACATACTTGTTTTATAGCTCGATGAAAGGTTTCAATTCCCCAATGAGTATCATGAATTGTGATAAATTCATTTCTAGTTATATCCTCGATTTTTTCCTCATCTGGAAGATACAAAATATAGTGTCTAGAGTCTTCTTTTCTAAAGTCTTTCCTAAACAACTTTATAAATCCAAATTCTTTGAGATGAGTCCTTAATCCTTCTTCGGGAATAGCCAGAGTGCTTACTTGACAATACTTATGTGGCTCATTTAAAACAGTTCTATTTTTTTCAATTCCGAAGAGAAAACCCAATTTCTGGTTTTTTAGAAATTTCAAATTTTCTACTCCTGAATACCAACTATCACCTGTTACCATTCTGGGTTTGACTCCCCAGCTTATTATTTCACTTACCATTTCTCTGAAATAATCGTTTTTTGTTTTTCCCTCCTTTTTATCATATATTCTGTAATTTATTGGCACTGAATTACCATGAATATCACTGTAATATAGAGTGATTAAATTTAAGCCAATAATTGTTTTATGGGCTTTTCCTGACCAAAAATAACTGATTAATTCGGCATTTTTGGGGTCGCTGTAAATCTTTTCTATAACTGTATCATCTACACTTAGTATTCCTCCTATAGGACTCCTATTTGATTTTTGAAAAAAATCCGTACATACTGAAAGCCTTCTTTCCTGTTCCCTGTTAAGAGTTCCCTGTTCCCTGTTCCCTGCCTCCACGAACAATTCATGAATCAAATCGGATCACTATACCAAGTTGATAACTTTCTCTATAATGTTGAATAAATCTTTCGGTTCATATCGCTCTCTCAATAAAAAGCGATTCACACTATCATCTGAAACATCTCCTAATATTTCTGCTAACCTACTGC
>OMJF01000073.1 GCA_900299285.1 Anabaena sp. 54
AACCCAACAAATGCGTCAAAATGTTGTAAATGGGGCAAAATGTTGGGTTTCGTTCCTCAACCCAACCTACTAAGTCAAACCCAACAAATGCGTCAAAATAAACAACTAGCATCATCAAGGATTTTTGTTGAACATTTAATTCGTTTAGTCAAAATATTTAGAGTCGCCCAAGAAAGATTTAGATTAAATACCCAGAAATATGAACAAATAATTATGACTATTTGTTGACTTGTAAGATTACGTATTGGTACTGTTATTTTGTAGCCATAAAAAATTGCAAGTTTCCTGGATAAATTTTGCTCCCAGAGGTGCTATTTTTTGGCTAATTCTCAATAGCAGGCATTTTCAGCACTGATTATAGCGTATAATCTGAGTATCTTTGCACTTAACCGTCATTTCCTCAAAAGCAGTCATGGTGAAGGTTAGATAGTTTTCACCGGATGTCTATTGCATTGCCTTTTCCTAATTATCAAGTGTTCAACCGGAAGTGATATCATAGCTACACAGACAAAACCCGTCTGCGTGGGTTATTTCACCAATCACGCAGTAGCAAATTATATTGCTTAGAAGGGACTTAACTTCCAGACGGGTATGGAAGCCAAACTAGAGGAAACCAATGCGGTTAAGAGGCCAGAAGCGAAATGTGGCGCGGCCAATGAGATTTTCACTAGGGACAAAACCCCAGTAGCGAGAATCATTACTATCATTCCGATTATCTCCCATGACGAAAAATGCCCCTTCTGGGACTTGAATTTCTGGAAATGGAAGATTTGGTGGTTCAGCGATGTAGTCTTCTATTAAAGGTTGACCATTGAGGTAAACTAGTCCTTGAAAGATGCTAATTACTGCTTTTGGTTCACCAATTACCCGTTTAATAAAGGCTTGGTTTTGAGGATATCCCCGTTTTTGTAATTCTGGTGGTGAGTTAAAAACAACAATATCACCGATTTTGGGAGGATGAAAATGGTATGATACTTTTTCTACCACCAAGCGATCGCCTGTATGTAATGTAGGATACATTGATGCAGAGGGAATTAAGCGTGGTTCAGCAATAAAAGTCCGAATTAAAAGTGCTAAACTCAGGGCAATAGTTATTAAAACTAAATTTTCCCGCCAACCACTCCATATTTTTGCTGATGAGGAAGTGTCTTTTATATTACTTTCGTCAGGAGTCATAGTCAATAGTTAACAGTGTAAGTAAGAGTACAAGGGAATTACAGAGAACAGAGGGGATTTTATTTTCCAATTACTCATGATCTTTTTCCTTATTACCATGATTTGATTTAGCGGTAATGACTTCTGCGGGACGGAGGACTTTTTCACCCCAATAAAACCCGCGACGGACAATTTTAGTAATTGCTTGGTCTGGGATATCTGTTCTTTCCTCCCGGTCAATAACCCGACATAAGTTAAAATCTGGTTCTGTTCCTGCTTGTAATTCTATAGGTAGAAGTTGGTGTTTTCTTAATATACCGAGAAACTTGCGATTGACTGCACTTATAGAGTTGGGTAGACGGGCTATAAATTCTGGACTCTGGTGGGGATTGTTCCCCAGATAGTATAATAGAGCTTCTAGGGCATCGGCAACTTCTAAAAGTTCTAAGAATAGATCTTCTGTTTGGGCTGTAGTTTGGTTTTGCTGTTCTTTCAAAGATCTCTGTAGGGAAACATTGTCTTTTTCAAGAGTGCTGAGTTTTTGTACGAGTAAATTTCGTAACTCTAGGCTAATTAGATACTTTGGGGATGGATCAGACACGTAAAATCTCTTTAGATAGCAATGATAATAATATTGACAGGGTTAGGTTAATAGTGTTTAATTTTCCCATAAGTAGGGCAGGCAAGATACCCACCCCATTTACCTGCTACAAACCCTAATTTACAACTTGGCTACCATGACTACGGGGATTATCTTGATTAGTGTCTGTTGCGACGGGGGCAGAAAATTGGGATATTTTGCCATTATTTTGAATATAGGGAAGGGTAGCACCAATAATTAAGGCTTCTAAATTACTGGCCATAATAGTGCGGGGAATATCACCAATGGTTTCAGCTATGGTTTCCCCTTGTTTATCTAAAAATACAAAGTGGGGAATGCCATCTACCCGATATTTAAGCATTTCTGGCAACCATTTGGTATTATCAACATTCAACATCACAAAATTCAGGTTTTTATCATACTGTTCTCTGAGTTTGGCCATGTCCGGTGTCATTTTTTGGCAAACTGTACACCAATCAGCGTAAAATTCTACAAGAGAGGGTTTTCCATTGTTGACGGCTACTTCTAAGGGAATAGAAGTTTGATCTAATTCTGCCAGGGAAACTGAGTTAGAATCGGTCTGAAGTCCCAAAAACAGCCCAATTCCCAGTAGAGTAGCTACAATGGCAATTAGGAAGTTTCTGAGGCGGTTACTAGAATTTACAGGGGCTTGGGTACTCATAATCAATTTATTAAGACTTATTAATTCAATTCATCATCTAGTTTACTGTTTTCCCGGCTAATGAAAAAAAGAGTTACCCTAACTTTTCCTAAACGCGCAATTCAAATGCCTGTGACTTACCGACTAGCAAAGGATTTTAATGTGGCCGCGAATATTATCCGCGCCCAAGTTGCCCCTAATCAAATCGGTAAATTAGTGGTAGAATTATTGGGGGATATTGATCAGTTAGATGCAGCAATTGAATGGATGAGATCCCAACATATTCATGTTTCCCTGGGTTTAGGTGAAATTGTCATTGATGAGGATCTATGCGTTCATTGTGGCTTATGTACCGGTGTTTGTCCCACGGAAGCTCTAACTATTAATCCAGAAACGTATAAACTCGCTTTTGTGCGATCGCGTTGTATTGTTTGTGAACAATGTATTCCTACTTGTCCTGTACAGGCTATTTCAACTAATCTTTAAAGATATTTAAAGATATTTAAAGATTATGATATAGCCATTCTATGTGAATTAACGAAATTTTACCAACACACAAACCATAGAAATATAAACAAACTTGCCTCGGTGAATAAAAGGATGAGTTTAGGTCACGCAAAGGCGCAAAGGCGTAAGGATTAAGAATTTGAGAATAATTCGGTAATACCTATAAATTTATTTGCGTTTATTGGCGTTTATTTGCGGTTAATTTCCTGATTCTTATTTGAATGAAATTACTATATTGCTAATTGTTTTTATTTATGAAAAACTCCACAGAAATATCAATCAAAACCCTCGCGGAAACTGCACACCAAGCCATTGAAAAGCATTTTGAAAAAACTATAAAATGGGAAGAAGCAGTTAAAAAAGACGAAGATATAGAAGCAGTGCATCAAATGCGAGTAGGAATGCGAAGATTAAGAACTGCTGTGAGTAGATTTGAAAAATATTTAATCTTACCAAAATTAATTAGTGATAAAAATATTGGTAAATTCGCTCGCATTTTAGGTGGTCTTAGGGATTTAGATGTCCTGAAAGAAATTTTGCAAAAAAATTACCAACCCCATTTAGTTGCTAAAGAACAGGAATTTCTAAAAACAGCTTTTACGAAATTGGATAAACAACGAAAAATTGCATTTTCTCAGGTTCAAAAAATATTGAAAGATGAGAATTATAAATCTTTTAAAAATGAATGTGAGTCTTGGTTAAAAAATCCCAGTTATCAAAGTTTTTCCTCTGTAAAAATTTATCATGTATTACCAGATTTACTCTCACCAGAAGTTAGTCAATTTTGCTTACACCCCGGCTGGTTTATTGGGACTAAAATTATTAAATCAGAAATAGTAATACCAACAAAATGGACACCAATTGAATTAGAAGAACATTTAAAAACCCAAGGAGAAACTCTTCATAGTTTGCGGAAACAAGCTAAAGGTCTCCGCTATCAAATGGAGTTATTTACAGAATTATATGGTGAGTCCTTTGCTGCTTATGTTCATGATATTAAAAATATCCAGGAGATATTGGGCATGATTCAAGATAATATGGTTTTACATGAGTGGTTAGAGAATATCTTCAAATCAGAACTTGAAAGGGAATTACCAGGGTTAAAGACCCTATTAGCCGCAAATCGTGAACAATTATGGCAAGAATGGCAACCACTACAACAGCGTTATTTGCAAGCAGATACTAGACATAGTTTACATTTGGTGGTATTACAACCTAATTTGACAGATAAGTAGGTTGGCGTTAAAAATTGTCGTTATGACAAGGGAACAGACAACTTTTTCAGCAAGCCCTAAATATCTAATTAACTTGTTTTCCGTAGTCGGGAAGATGTCTTATGAAGTTACCTATAAAATTGTGTGTGTAGACTAGATAGGAAATTGAAATTATGAAAGTTAATTTGCAACTGGCCCTTAATGATAGTGCTGTGGACGCAAATCAAATCAGCACTCAACGTCAATTAGCAATTTCTGTTTCTGCCAGTGGTGAAACTATAGATCGGGCTGTACCATTAAATTTATGCCTAATTCTCGATCATAGTGGTTCAATGGGGAGGAAATCCCTGGAAACAGTCAAAACTGCGGCCTGTTTGTTGGTAGATCGTTTGAGTCCTGAAGATCGACTCAGTGTTGTTGTTTTTGACCACCGGGCTAAGGTTTTAGTTCCCAATCAGTTAATTAAAGATCCAGAATCCATAAAAAGGCAAATTAAGCAACTCAGCGCTGAAGGTGGAACTTCTATTGATGAGGGTTTGCGTTTGGGAATTGAGGAATTGGCTAAAGGTAAAAAAGATACTGTTTCTCAAGCATTTTTACTCACTGATGGGGAAAATGAACATGGTGATAATGAACGCTGTTTGAAATTTGCCCAATTAGCTGCCAGTTATGATTTAACCCTGAATACATTAGGATTTGGTGACAATTGGAATGATAAGGTTTTAGAGAAAATTGCTGATGCGGGTATGGGTACATTGTCTTATATTCAACAACCAGATCAGGCAGTAACTGAGTTTGGAAGATTGTTCCATCGGATGCAAACAGTAGGATTGACTAACGCTTATCTGTTATTATCACTGATGCCAAATGTCCGGTTAGCAGAACTCAAACCTATTGCCCAAGTGTCTCCAGATACTATAGATTTACCAATACAAACAGAAAGTGATGGCCGATTGGGGGTGAGATTAGGTGATTTAATGACAGACGTGGAACGGGTGGTTTTAGTTAATATTTATGTGGGACAGTTGCCAGAAGGTAAACAGGCGATCGCTAATATTCAAGTTCGCTACGATAACCCCGCCGACAATAACCCCATCGGGCTATACTCGACCAATCTACCAATTTACGCTGATGTCACCAGGGACTACCAACCAGCACTAAATCCCCAGGTAAAACAGTGGATTTTAGCCTTAGCCAAATATCGTCAAACCCAGTTAGCCGAAACGAAATTACAGCAAGGTGATCGGGCTGGCGCTGCGACGATGTTACAAACAGCCGCAAAAACTGCTTTGCAAATGGGTGATAGTAATGCTGCAACAGTTTTGCAATTTTCAGCTACGCGCTTGCAAGCTGGAGAAGAGTTATCAGAAAGCGATCGCAAAAAAACCAGAATTGTCTCAAAAACTGTTTTGCAAGATGCTTCCCCTCAATGAAAGTTAAACTAATATCGGTTTTAAATGATACTAACGTTGATGCTGCCCAAGTAAGTAATCAACGTCAACTCTCAATTTCTATTTCCGCGATTCCGGCTGGGTTTGAACAAACTTTGCCCTTAAATCTGTGTTTGATTCTTGATCAAAGTGGTTCTATGTCTGGTGAACCCATGAATACGGTGATGCAAGCCGTGGAACAATTATTGGATCAATTAAAGCCAGGCGATCGCATTTCAGTTATCGCTTTTGCTGGCACTGCAAGGGTCATTATCCCCAATCAAATCGTCAGCGATAGTAACAGTATCAAAACCCAGTTAAAAGCCAAGCTAAAGGCATCTGGCGGTACGGTCATTGCTGAAGGTTTGTCTTTAGGGATCACAGAACTACTTAAAGGCACAAAAGGCACTGTTTCCCAAGCTTTCCTACTGACAGATGGCCATGGGGATCAGGGGCTACAAATCTGGAAATGGCAAATTGGACCCAATGACAATAAACGTTGTTTACAACTAGCCAAAAAAGCCGCTAAACTAAATCTCACAATTAACACCCTGGGTTTTGGTGATGACTGGAATCAAAATTTACTGGAGAAAATCGCTGATGCAGGTGGTGGTACTCTAGCTTATATTGAGAATCCTGAACAAGCTGTGACTCAATTTGCCAGGTTGTTTCGTCGGGTGCAGTTAGTAGGATTAACAAATGCCCATTTACTGCTGTCTTTCGTTCCTGGTGTGCGGTTAGCGGAACTTAAACCCATAGCTCAAGTAGCCCCGGATACTATTGAGTTACCAGTAGAAACCGATGCTAAGGTCACTCTGGTGTTACGGTTGGGGGATTTAATGAAAGATGTGGAACGAGTGGTTTTAGCGAATATTTATCTGGGACAATTCCCAGAAGGGAAACAGGTTATTGGCCATGTCCAAATTCGTTATGATGACCCATCTTTGAATAAACAGGGTTTACTTTCCCCTTTAGCACCAATATATGCTAATTTCACCAAGTCTTACGAGCCGGCTCTCAATTCTCAGGTGTTACAGTCAATTTTGCTCTTAGCTAAATATCGTCAAACTCAATTGGCTGAGGCAAAATTGGCAATAGGCGATGCCAAAGGTGCAGCTACAATGTTACAAACTGCTGCTAATACCGCTTTACAAATCGGTGATAGCAGTGCCGTAACGGTGTTACAGTCCTCTGCTACTCGCTTACAAGTTGGTAAGGAACTTTCAAAAAGCGATCGGAAAAAGACGAGAATCGCATCAAAAACAGTTTTGAAAGAATAGTCTAGGGGTAGGCTCAAAAGCCTGCCCTTGAGAATATAAAAAATCAAAGGTTTTGATGCTAGTCTAAATATAGATTAAGTAAGTGAACGGAAAAAAACAGACATAAGTAACGAAAAGTAAAGTTGCCCAAAACCTGTTCCCTGTTCCCTTGTCATGACGACAATTTTTAACGCCAACCTACTTAATTTAGAAGATCAAAAATATCAATTTTAATGAAAATGAAGAGTTTCAAAATTCCACAACAATATCAATTCGGTATTACATTAATTATAAAAATTGATGAACCTATATTTGATCGCCTACTGAGTGCAATAACAGAAGTTCATCCTTTTGTAGATATAGATAGTTTAGTATTGGAAATTTCTCCAAAAATAGAGGAAGTCTCTATTAATGATTTGCAAGAGATTTTAAGAGCTATTCATTCAATTTACTCGCTTCGCATCCAAGGAAACCTTAAAAATACTGAAATAATCACAGGGTTAATTAATGCTGTTTCCAGTGATGACACATTTTCACAATTATCTGCCGAAGAATTAGCACATTTTAAACAAAGACTAACTAAAATATTGGCAATTGATGGATCTATTAGTATTTCTTCTCAAGCGCTAATTTTGTTACAAGAGTATGATAGTATATTCTTAAATTCCCGGATAATTACAGATGTCAGACCCGTTTTCAAAGCAGAAAAAAAAGAAGGAATTGCTGGTGCTTTAGTAGTTCATACCTTAAAAATTGCGTATCAAGATGCAAGTGGTTCAAAAGAGTTTTATGTGGCTTTAGATTCAAGCGATGTAAAAAAGTTACAAGAACAATTATCTCAATCTCTAATAGAAGCAAAAGTCATTCAGGCTATGCTAAATAAAGCTGATGTAGTTTATTTAGATCCTAACTCTAGTTCAAAGTAAGGAGACACAATGTTGCTGATAAATTCAGAAAATCAAAATCTACTCAAAACTAATTTTTTAGCTCATACACTTGTTCAAACTGAAAAAAAATATACCGATGATTGGTCTATTCAATTTCCTAAAACATATCAAGAAAAAAACTGGCTGACAGAAGATACTAAACCATCTGATAAGTTCGGTATAGTTTCTAAATTCTACACAATAGAAAACATTCTTGCGGTCAACAGATTTTTGCAAAATCATGCAAATTTGATAGATGTTATTCTAGAAGCATATCCACAAATAAGAAAGTATTTCCCAACCGAGAAATTAAGATTAAAATTGTTTTCTGATCCTGAATCTCCTCAATGGGAGAAACTCGTACTTTCTATTTTTGCTAATCCAGAATCTGTTGATGAAGCCTTGAATCAACTAGAAGAATTTGATGAAAAATGGTGGATAGATGCTTCATCTGGTATTGCTGTAAATCTTTGTATTAATTTGGACTTTGAATGAAATTCGACTGGTTAAGTTATCTAGAGGTTGCAGAAACTTTATATAATGAAGTAATTAGTACCTCAAATCAGGCAAATAGTGCATCAATTAATGAAGCTAAAGTACGCTCTTGCATCAGTAGAACGTATTACTCCGCTTTTTGTTTAACTAGAAACTACTTACGAGATTTTGAAGGATATAGTAATTTAAAAACTCTTAGGTTTAGTGTGCATAACTATGTAATTGAAGAATTACGGAATAGTAAAAAACGTGACTTTAATAAGTTAAGAATCATTTTAGAGCGTTTACGAGAATACAGAGTTGAAGTTGACTATCAAGATATGGTTTCTTCTAATCTCATTTCTAAAGCGAAAATAGCTATTGTGGATGCAAAAAAAGTAGTTCAGTTATTACAGAAGTTTAGCAGTAATCAAAAACTATAGAATTTTTTAATAAAAAATTCTATTCTATAGTTTTTCTTCTTCATTATTTTAGGTATTGATCATGTTACTATTACTTATATATACTATTTTTTAACGTTAGCCTACTTAACTTTTAATTGCAATTATGTGGACAGAATTAACAAAAGCGATCGCTAATTTGAATATAGCAGCCGATTGGGTAGGAATTAGAGCAGTTAAAACAACTTCTACACACCACTATGTGCGCGATGGTTTACCCCAAAACAATGGTAAATCATTAAATATGGGAGCAATGATAGAGGTTATGGTTGATGGTTGTTTAGGTTATGCTGCTACTAATTCCTTAAATATTTCTAGTTTACAAAATGCTGCCGAAATTGCCTATAAACAAGCATTAGCAGCTAGGAAATGGTGGATATATCCTATTACTAAAAATATCCGTCCTCAAGTAGTTGGTGAATATCAATCACCATATTTAGAGCCATTTAATGCTATTAGTCCGGGAGAAATAAATGACTTACTAATTAGGATTTGTCAGGGACTAAAAATTAACGATAAAATCGTGCAAACAACAGCCAGAATTAGTACACATCAAAAAGAAACCTGGTTGATCAGTAGTAACGGTTCAGAAATATATCAAAAAATTCTCACGTTGGGAAATCATTTTAGCGCTATAGCCCAAGATGGAGAAATCGTCCAACAACGCACCAACAATGGACAAGAAGCCAACTATTATCAAGGAGGTTGGGAACTCTTCAAAGAAGATAACTTATGGCATCAAGTCCAAAAAGTTGCAGAAGAAGTCTTAGAATTATTAACAGCCGCAGAATGTCCAAATACTCGCACTAATTTAGTTTTAGCACCAGATCAAATGATGCTACAAATTCATGAAAGTATCGGACATCCTTTAGAAATTGATCGCATTTTAGGAGATGAACGCAACTATGCTGGGGGTAGCTTTGTCACCAAAGATGATTTTGGTAAATTAGAATATGGTTCACCTTTGCTAAATATTACCTTTGATCCTACAGTAACAGGTGAATTTGCCAGTTATGGTTTTGATGATACTGGTGCAATAGCCACCAAAGAATATATCATTAAAAAAGGGATTTTACAAAGAGGTCTAGGCAGTTTAGAAAGTCAAACCAGAGCAAATTTACCAGGTGTCGCTTGTGCGCGGGCTTGTTCCTGGAATCGTCCTCCTATAGACAGAATGGCTAACTTGAATTTAGAACCAGGAAACGCCACCTTTGAGGAAATTATTGCCGGCATAGAACATGGTATTTACATGGAATCTAACCGTTCTTGGTCAATAGATGATCAACGTTATAAATTTCAATTTGGTTGCGAATATGCCAAATTAATTGAAAACGGTAAATTGACAAAAACCCTGCGAAATCCTAATTATCGCGCCACTACCCCAGAATTTTGGCACAGTTTAATTCAAGTTGGAGATAATAGCAATTGGCAAATTTATGGAGCGCCTCATTGCGGTAAAGGAGAACCAAATCAAATGATTTTTGTAGGTCATGGTTCACCTGTTTGTGCATTTGCAAATGTGGAAGTTTTTGGTGGTGGTTAATAAGTTATGTTTCGCCCCCAGGTGTCATGTTTAATTAGGTTAGGTTAAGAGGATGTTTTAAAAGTCTAAGGGCGATTAGAAATCACATCTACACAGACAAAACCTGCCTACGCAGGTTTCAAATCCTTAATTTTTCCTTAGTCC
>OMJF01000074.1 GCA_900299285.1 Anabaena sp. 54
CTCAAAAAATCCCCAACATCCCAACAAATAATCATTCAATCTTTTGACTTTTGACTTTTGACTTCCCGTAGGGTGTTCTGATTCTGACAATAATTGTTATAATCAAATTATCAATCAGTAGAGATAAACAATATATGACATTAGATAACTACTTTGAATTTCTTGCACCAAATGATATTCGCATTAAAGGTCATAGAATCGGTATTGAAACTATTTTATATGAATATCTATTTAAAGCTAAAACTGCCGAAGAAATTGCTCAAACCTATAAAACCTTAACCCTAGAACAAATTTATGCCACAATTCTTTATTATCTACAAAATCAGGAATCAGTAAATCAATATATAGAAAATTGGTTAAATTGGAGTCATCAACAACGAGAAAATCAACGTTTACATCCTTCCCCCATAGTACAAAAACTGAAACAATATAAAGCTGAAAAATTAAAGCAATTACAAGAAAATGCCCATTAAATATTTAATAGATGAAAATGTTGATCCCATCTATACTCTACAATTACGCAAAAGAAACCCTGATTTAACGGTGCGTGCAGTTGGTGAATTAGGAACTCCTCCTAAAAGCACTTTAGATCCTGAAATTCTATTATGGTGTGAAGAGTATGATTTCATTTTAGTAACAAATAATCGTTCATCTATGCCTGTACATTTAGCAGATCATATTGCTAATAATCAACATATACCAGGTATTCTAATTTTAAATGCTGATTTTAGTGTTGGACAAAACTTAGAAGAGTTAATTTTGATTGCTGAATTTGCTTTTGAAGAAGAATATCAAGATCAAATCGTCTTTTTACCTATCTCTTAGAGATTGTTATAAAGGTTTGTAGTTTGTAGTTTTTAGGGTAGGTTAGAAGCGTGAAAAAATGAGAAAAACACATATCCCTACAATACCAAACATCCTAAAAAATCCCCAACATCCCAACAAATAATCATGCAAAAACATCCTGTAAATCCTCACATCCTGGATATTATCTCGACTTCGCTCGATAACCACCTGATTCTGACAAATAATATTTACAGGATTAAGTTTGAGTGCATAGAATATGTTAGAATCTTATTAATTGTCACAAATTAGGATACCCACCGATTAAAGGATTTTCAGGATAGTAATTTTTATGCCAGCAAAAGATATTTTTCACAATGCTGTTAAACGAGCGCTAGAAAAAGATGGATGGATAATTACAGATGATCCTCTATACTTAGATTTTGGTGGCGTTGAACTTTATACAGCACTTTGCGTAACAATTAGGTACAAGAATTTAGGACATACTATTACATCAAATAGAAAATGAGATATGACCTGTACCAGATAGACGCGCAAAGTGCTGTATTGATTTAGGTGCAGAAAAACTAATTATAGCTGAAAAAGACCAACAAAAAATAGCAGTTTGAGTCAAAAGTTTTATTAGTGGTTCAGCTATTTATGAATTTCATAACGCCCTGGGACAATTTATTAACTATCGCACAGCTTTAAGTCAAAAACAACCAGAACGTATTTTATATTTAGCAGTTCCCTTGACAACCTTTGAGACTTTTTTTAAGCTAGAATTAATTCAAATGGTGATTCAATCTCAAAATATCAAATTACTGGTTTACAATATCAAACAGGAGGTAATAGAACAATGGATAAAATAACTAAATATCAAAAAATCATTAAAAAGCTGATGACAGATTATGTTAATAATTGTGGAACAAGAAAAGATGTAGAAAGAGAATTGATTTTTGATACAGAAAATAATCATTATCAGCTAGTTAACGTCGGTTGGGAAGACGAACATAGAATTTATGGTTGTATCCTACATTTCGATATCAAAAATGGTAAAATATGGCTGCAATATAACGGCACTGAAATTGATTTTGCCCAGGAATTAGTTAAACAAAATGTACCTCATGAAGATATTATCATCGGATTTCATTCCCCTTTTATGCGTCAATTTACCGAATATGCTATTTCATAGCTTTAAACATTTGTTTAACTTGGTGATGAAAATTGTATTTTTGTATTTGTTACAAGTCATCACTATATAAGTTTTATTGAGTCATTCTCATATCCTGGATATCCTGATTCAGACAATATCAATGGTGCGTTACGCTGTCGCTAACACACCCTACTGTTTATTTTCCCCAATTACACCAAAATCATGTATAATATACAGCATCTATAAAAAATCCTTAAATATGCCATCTACCATCACCCTCACCATCACCACAGGTAAACTCACAGGAAAACAATATTTATTCGATACCCGCACTACCTGTTTAATAGGTAGAAATGATGATTGTTATTTATCCATACCCTGTGACATTGATAGACGAATTTCTCGCTATCATTGTTTATTAGATATTAACCCTCCAGATATCAAAATTAAAGATTTAGGAAGTCTCAACGGAACTTATATTAATAATCAAAAAATCGGTGGAAGACAATCTGGACAGTCACCAGAAGAAGCCAGAAATTTAAACTTTCCTGAATATGATTTACAAAATGGTGATCAAATTACCATAGGTGATATTGTCTTTTCAGTTAGTATTAAAACTATCCAACCTCAACCAATTAACAATCAAAATCATGGGTCACAAACCCCTCGTTTAATTCAGCAACCACCTCACAATAAAAATAATCTTTTTGAGATTATTCAAAAATTAATAAAATCTGCCATTGGTAGAGGAAACGAATTAAAAGTATTAAGCAATTATCAAATTATTCAATCTATCGGAAAAGGTGGTTTTGGAGAAGTTTATTTAGCCCAACATTCTCAAACTGGTAAAAAAGTAGCTTTAAAAGTCATGTTACCAGAAATTGCCCAAGATGAGAATAATATTAAAATGTTCATGCGAGAAATTAGTAATCTCAAATCTTTAAATCATCCTCATGTTGTTAAATTATTAGATGATGATTATGCAGAAAATATATTTTTCCTAGTCATGGAATATTACGAAGCAGGAAATGTTGATGATTTAATGCAGAAATTAGGAGGAAAATTACCCCTAGATATGGCTTTACAAATCATTTTACAAGTTTTAGATGGTTTAATCTATACTCATAATGCAGAAATTCCCTATGTTAAATTAGCTGATGGAGGTTATCAAAAAGGTAAAGGTTTAGTACATCGTGATATCAAACCCCAGAATATTTTCCTCTGTAATATTAATGGTAAATTAACCGCAAAAATAGGAGATTATGGTTTAGCAAAATCCTTTGATTTAGCAGGTTTAACTGGACAAACTTTAACTAAAACAATTGGAGGTACACCAGGTTTTATTCCCCGTCAACAGTTGTTAAAATATAGAACACCAGATCCCAGTATGGATGTTTGGGCAGCAGCAGCATCATTATATAATATGTTAACAGGAGATTTTCCCCGCAATTTCACAAAAGATCCTTTTATAGATATCATGGAAAATGATCCTGTAGCGATTTTACAACGTGATTCTCACATACCGCAATCATTAGCAAGAGTGATAGATTTAGCATTAATTGAAAAACCGCAGATTTATTTTCAAAGTGCGGTAGATTTTAAAAAAGAACTGATGAAAGTAATTCCTTAAACCTGATTTAAACAAACTTCTTGGATAAACAAAATGATTATCTGGCAACCGGGGCAACAAATCAACAACGGTAGATTTATCATTCAAAGCGTTTTAGGTACGGGTGGTTTTGGAATCACCTACAAAGCCTTA
>OMJF01000075.1 GCA_900299285.1 Anabaena sp. 54
AAGTCGCGTCTGGCTAAGGCGTGTAAGTCTACTGAGGGATAGCCGCTCCCATGCTCCTGTTGAAGTAGAAAGTAAAGTCTAGCAATGTCAATGGTTTTATATAGCAGCTAGATTAACTCAGAGTTGGGGACAGAGAAAAACTGCTCTCAACCTCTCCCTTTACGGGCAGAGATTTGTATCTTTTAAATCCTATTGGTCTAATTCACATCTCATCTGGCTATATTAGTAAATTTGTACTATACTAGAGGAATAGTCTTCACAGATGAAAAGACTGACAGAAGAGGGATTTTAAGGAATACACCTATGATCAAGTATTATATTCTCAATCTTAACCCCACCGCCAAGCACGAATGGGACCGTTGTATTATCCGTGATCCTTTAACTGCAAAACGTCCAGATATAGCCCAAATAATTTCCCAAGCTGTAGGTGCAGATACAGGCAATTATTTAGTCAGTGTGAATATTGAAGTTACAGTATTAGAACAAGCATCATCACCATCCGCAGTATCATTTCCCGAAGTGTCCGTACCCACCCAACAGAAGCAAGCAGCATAGAAAGTGTAGAGTAGGCGCTTTAGCAAACTTTATTGTAGGTGGGGTGGAAATAATGTTACCCAACACTAAATAATTGTTTGCTTAATTTTAAAAATCAAAAGTAGCCCAAGCAGATCATATCCACAATAATAGCACAAAAATCAAAGGCTAATTATAAGTCTTGAAAGAACGTATTTACGTTCACTTATTGACAACATTCTCAAGATTATTGAGAATAAAGTGATTTATTCTCAATAAACATCGACTTAGCGCAATTTTGGGAAAACAGTCATTTAAAAAACTTATATTTCCCCAGCAGCAACCGCGTGTCCCAGAAAAACCAGAGATTTTCCGAATTAGGGTAATAGCAGATTTATGAAATAAAATATCCTTAGCTGCGTTTAGCTGCGTTTAGCTGCGGTTAATGATTCTGAAAAACCTATGAGACATCTAGAAATAAAGACCGAGGAACGACTCCAGTGGATATAAATTTAAACTCCTAAATTATGGCAAGTGCATAAAAATAATTTTTAGCAATTCAGCACGAGTAAAGGGTTTAGTTAAATATCCAGAAGCACCGACAAGTCTGGCTTTGACCTGATCGATAATTCCTTTATTACTAGTCACAAAAATGATAGGAATATGTTTAAACATAGAATTATTGCGGATAATTCGACATAGTTCATAACCATCAATTCCTGGCATATTCAAATCCAATAAAATCAGATCTGGCTTATGTCTAATAATTGACATAACTGCTTTAACTGGTTCATTAATAGTTACCAAAACAAAATTTTCATCTTCTAGATAGCGACTAATTTCTCTGAGAATTGTGGGACTATCATCCACAGAAATAATTTTGTAAGTTTTGTGTGTAGTTATCGAATTTGTATTCACTTTTTCAGGTAAAAAATCCTCTTGAGGTAACTCAGAAATATCAGATGATATCTGTGAAATTGCTATATTTTCCTGAGAAATAATTGGAGTTTCTCTAGAAGGATATGTAATCGGTACTACATTGGAAATAAATAATTCACCCTCAGCTAATTCTGTGCTATTGTTAGAAAGTAGTAATGAACGTCCACAGGTTTTTGGTAATTTATCAAATGGAGGATCTGGTTCATGTAAGACAATAGAACCTTTAACAATATATGGGTATAAACTCAAAGCTAGTTGCAATTCATCCTGATTCATGATAACTGCCAGATGACGCAAGCTAAAACCCTTCATCCAAGGGGTGATATTTTCCGGTAATGGTGGTAGTCTTTTGTCATAAAATTTGCTACTAACCAATAAATATGGACGCTGATAGGGAGAAGATATATATCTACCAAGATCACGCCAATTTTGCAACTGATTTTGACATTCTTCCATGATAGAATAGACATCTAATTTACAAATTTTGTTGAGATTATTGAATGTTTCTGTTAATTCATAAGTGCCTGTTTCAATGAGGATAAATGATGCAATGACTTCTTTAACTAACTCTTGAATGAGTAATACTGCTTGAGTAGGAAGAAGATATTGTTGAGTTACGAGCCAATTAATAGCTTGATATTCAGGAGGTTGCTTTGCTAAATTCTGGTAATCTTGATTTTCAAACAACAAGCGCATTTGTACACGCACTTCATAATCTAATAGAGGAATTTGCTGATGTTGACGACGTATGTGCCTTTCTAGCCTATCAAAAGGTTCTACCGAATGAGTAGCATAGATAATTTTCCCTTTATTAAGATAAATCAACCAAGATACAGAGTTACTAAATACTTGTAAACAGGTGGTTTCGTAACAATTGGCTAATTGTCTCAATAAACCCTGGGGAGATAATTTGATAAACGTGCCAGTATTCTTCATATGTTCACATTTTTTTGCGGATACATCAACATACTTTTGGAAAAGATTAATATCAGGTGGGAATGTGATATCATATTGAAAACTTGTGCTCATCATAGTTATTAAATCAATGATGATCGATAATCAACATCTGCTCAAGATGAGTCAGTTGAGAGGTATTAGTTTTCGGAGTTTTTCATGACAGATTTTAGTATGAATGTGATCTGAAAAAATCACATAGTAATACTAGGAACTATGAGGATGTTTGAAAAGTCTAAGGGCTATTAGAAATCACATCTATACAGACAAAACCTGCCTACGCAGGTTTCAAATTTTTAATTTTTCCTTAGTCCACCCAGGTGGACTTTGCTTGTGTAGTAGCGATTTCTAATCGCCATAAACTTTTAAGACAACCTCTATGCTGACATTTTCTGAATAATGAGACCCACTCAAATTTCATATTATATTTCTCCTAGACCCGGATTAAAAATCATGAATTTACTTCTATTAAGAGAGAGAAAATACCACATAAGATCTTTAAAAATTTATCGAGGTAAATGTATATATTGATCATTACAGCAGATTCCAGGGAACTAGACTAAAGAATATAGATAAAAAGTCAGTTCTTGAGTCAATTTTACCCCTGAAGCCAATTCTATGTGAGGTCGGGCTATATTTTTCCCTCAGAATAGAATTATCGAGCTACACAAACAAATAAATTCCCTGATTTTAACTTAAAGACTGATCAATTATGGTACTCGATAAAAGATAACATTAAACATCCCCATAAACTACCAGTAAGTAGTGGTGAGATTTGGAAATTTCTGGGATAAACATTGACTAAATCAATGTCTGGGTTAAAAAACTCAAATATATCCCTAAAAATACCATAATTTTAACCAAACTAGCTTCAGAAACTATATACTTTGAGTAAAAGGAAAATAAAACCTTGGATTATAACATAACACAAAAAGTTATGATTGATACATTTAACCTTGATGAAGTTGTAGAATTTGCGGAAAATCCCGAACCACGTTGTCCCTGCGTGCTATTGCTAGATACATCTGGCTCAATGCAAGGGGAACGAATCGAAGCATTAAATCAAGGTTTGCTGAGTTTAAAAGATGAACTGGTGAAAAATTCCCTAGCAGCCAGAAGAGTAGAGATAGCAATTATTACCTTTGATAGTAGTGTTAATATCGTCCAGGACTTTGTGACTGCGGAGCAATTTAACCCGCCCATTTTAACAGCCCAGGGTTTAACAATCATGGGTTCAGCAATTCATAGAGCATTAGACATTATTCAAGAGCGCAAATCCCAGTATCGAAATAACGGTATTGCTTACTACCGTCCGTGGGTATTGATGATTACCGATGGCGAACCCCAAGGGGAACTAGATCATGTAGTCGAACAAGCAGCCCAAAGACTGCAAGGAGACGAGTCCAATAAGCGTGTGGCCTTCTTTACAGTGGGCGTAGAAAATGCGAACATGAGCAGATTAAGTCAAATCGCAGTGCGGACTCCACTAAAGCTAAAAGGATTAAACTTTATTGAGATGTTTGTTTGGCTGTCTACGAGTATGTCAGCAGTATCTCATTCTCAAGTAGATGAACAGGTAGCACTACCACCCATTGGTTGGGGATCTGTTTAATTAAAATTACAGCTTGATGTTCAAACCGAACTAGCTGTGGGAAACAAATTATATGAATACATCAAAACAGATTTCTCAATGGCGGATAGTAGCCGCCTCTGTCTGTGGAACTAGCCACGCCAAAAACCAACAACTTTGTCAAGATGCTCACCATTGGCAGCTATTAGCAAACAATGTATTGGTAATAGCAGCGGCCGATGGCGCGGGTTCTGCTAAACTAGGAAAAGTGGGAGCAATGATTGCCGTAGAAACAGCAATAGAGCATCTTACTCTCCAAGAGATGACCAGTGATACCCTGACTAATGATGATTTTTTGCGGAATTTGCTAACTAATACCATGTTAGTAGCCCGTCAAGCCATAGAAGCCGAAGCCGAGGCTTGTAATCATCAACCTCATGATTTAGCAACTACCTTAATTCTAATGATTGCTACACCAAAGATTGTGGCTGTAGCCCAAATAGGAGATGGTTTAGCTGTAGCTAAGAATAGCATGGGGGATCTGATAGCATTAACCATACCCAACAATGGTGAGTACATTAATGAAACAACCTTCTTGACATCTCCCCAGGGCTTAGAGACAGCACAAATCAAATTATGGCGAGAAGAAATCCTGAATGTTGGTGTTCTCACCGACGGACTACAAATGCTGGCATTGAATATGGTCCTTGGTGATGGTGGTAGCGTCACTGCTGTACCTTACAAACCCTTCTTTATGCCTTTGTTCGAGTTTGTAGCCAATGCTGAAGATAAAATACTAGCAAAAGAGCAGTTACATCGGTTTTTAAGTTCCGAAAGGATTACCCAGCGGACTGATGATGATTTGACTTTAGTTCTGGCTGCATTTAGCAGTTGTTAATTAAGCCCACATAATTGTAATTGTTCCATGCAGGTACTACGTCGTCTTACCAACCCAGAAATTCTCAACCTCTCTGTTAGAGTGGGACATGGTGGTGAAGCTTGTATCTATGCAGTCCCATCGGATGAACATTTGGTAGCTAAAATCTATCATAAACCAACCATCTGCCATGGTGAAAAACTCCAGACCATGCTTCTTAATCCCCCGCTTAATCCTACAGCAAATTTAGGGCATATTTCCATTGCTTGGCCACGGGAATTGTTAGAAGCAGCAGATGGTAGCGGTAAGGTGGTGGGCTTTATCATGCCACGAATTAGGGGAATGCGGCCAATTATGGATTTTTATAATCCAGGGACTCGCCGACAACATTGTCCATTATTCAATTATCAGTATTTAATGCGGACTGCCCGCAATCTAGCGGCCGCTTTTGCAGCTTTGCACGCCAGCCGATACTGCATTGGTGATGTGAATGAGTCGAATATCCTGGTTAGTGATACAGCTTTGGTGACATTGGTAGATACTGACTCCTTCCAAGTTCGAGAACCAGTACAGAATCTTGTCTACCGTTGTGCGGTGGGAAAACCAGAATACACCCCCCCAGAATTACAGAATAAAACTTTTGCTGACTATGACCGGGAAAGTTATCATGATTTGTTTGGCTTGGGTGTATTGATATTCCAGTTGTTAATGGAAGGAACTCACCCATTTTCGGGGATATTTCAAGGTGGGATAGAACCTCCTCCCTACCAAAGGCGAATACTTGAGGGTCATTTTACCTATAGTCAGAAGAAGCAAGTACCTTATGTGCCAACTCCTATTTCACCCCATTGGGATATGCTTCATCCCAGTCTACGGGATTTATTTGTGCGCTGTTTTGAAGATGGTCATGATCATCCACGGTTACGCCCTAATGCTCAAACCTGGTTGTCAGCATTAACAGCAGCCGAAGAGGGTTTAGTGGCTTGTGCTGCTAATCCCCAGCATCTCTATCATCATCATTTGCATAAATGTCCTTGGTGTGAACGGACTCAGCAATTAGGTGGGAGAGACCCGTTTCCTTCACTGGCGGCTATTAATTCTAAACAGCATCTCCAATCCCGGCGAAGATCTCAACAACGCTATATTCCTAAGCCACGAATTACCTGGCCTGTTAAATCACATTATCGTGTCCATAGTTACCAGTCGAGATTTAGTCAGCAGTTTTATCATCCTCCTGCTTCTAAAAAGTTAAACTCGAAGTTTTACGGTATAATTTTTAGTGTTATGGGATTGGGTATTTTGGGCTATTTGGACTTAATGATTAAATTTACTCGTCCTTTTGTTTCCCAAAATCCTTATGTGCAACAAAGTTTGATCTCTCAAAAAGATAATCAAACTCCTGAACCGAAAGACCTCTCTTTTATGGATTACTATCAGCTTGGTGATACTGCTTATCAACAACAAGATTATAAACAAGCAGTTGCCAATTTTACTCAAGCTATCAAAAAGAATCCTCAATATGTCAAAGGATATGTGAATTTGGGTAACGCCCGCTATAATTTGAATGATTATGAAGGTGCATTGGCCAACTATAATCAAGCTTTAAAGCTAAATGCTCAAGAAGTTAAAGCCTATGTAAATCGTGGGAATGCTTATTATATGTTGGCGGACTATAGTAGCGATCCCCAGGAAGAATATAAACAAGCGATCGCCGATTTTACTACTGCTATTAACATAGATAAAAATGATGTTGAAGCTTATATCAGAAGGGGGATTGTCAGATTTGAAATTACCAAATACATTAATAATTCTCTTCAAGAATATCAAAAATCAATTGCCGATTTTACCCAAGCAATTAAACTCAATTCATCCAAGCTAGAAGCTTATTTTCAACGGGGTCTAGTTCATTATCAAATTGCTCAATATAGCAGTAATTATGTAGCAGAATATAAACGAGCGATCGCTGATTTTACCCAAGCATTAAAAATCAATCCCCGATTAGCTAAAGTTTATCTCAAACGTGGCATGGCTTACTATGAATTAGCACAATATGGGACAAATGGATCTGATAAAAATCAGATTCTAGCCGTTGCAGATCTACAAAAAGCTGCAAAAGTCTCCCTAGAGAGAAATGATATGGATAATTATCAGCAAGCCCTCAACAGCATTTGTATTGTTGTCGCCAATAAGTGTGACGATTTATTACCTCAATCAACCCTAGTGGGGCAAAATAATTGATACAGCAGATTTCGTTCTTATGAGGTACAAATCATAATTATGAAACTCTTGTGGGGTGGGCATCTTGCCCACCCAAACTGTACCTTATTACACCGGAAAATGCTGTATATAGGACTCCTATCTGATTTTTGACCGTCGAGATTTTCACATCCCCGACTTCCTAGAGGAGTCGGGGATATTGTTGAATCTGGGTATTACCCATACAAGTTCGCATAAGTATGTATATTAGATCTGTTAATTACTGGTGTGGACTAGCCCTGAAACTCTTGATTTATCAAGGGTTTCTATTTTTTAAGCCAGTCGGGCATATATTCAAAGATTAAATAGGAATCCCATGTCAGTCATTTATTTATAAATATTTTACAGATTAAATATCTTAATTTACTTATTCTTTATCATTTTCCAGAAAATTACAGTTAAATTATATTTATCTACCTAATAAAGAGAAAAGAAGAAATAATGATTCAACTTTCTTCATATCATACTGCATTCTCTTCATCTCAAATTTGTGAAATTAGAAAACACCAGCAAATCTTTAAAGCAATTATATGAAAGCAGTGATTTTAGCGGGAGGCTTGGGTACAAGGTTAAGTGAAGAAACCAGTATCAGACCTAAGCCCATGGTTGAAGTTGGTGGTAAGCCAATTCTCTGGCACATCATGAAGATTTATTCTGCTCACGGTATTAACGATTTCATCATTTGTTGTGGCTACAAAGGGTACATTATTAAGGAATATTTTGCCAACTATTTCTTATATATGTCAGACGTGACATTTGATATGCGATTTAATCAAATGAATGTTCATTCTGGATATGCTGAACCTTGGCGCGTCACCTTAGTAAATACAGGTGATCATACAATGACAGGTGGACGTTTAAAACAAGTTCGTGAACATATTGGCAATGAAACCTTTTGTTTTACCTATGGTGATGGTGTTAGTAATATCAATATTACAGAATTAATTAAATTTCATCAAGAACAAAAGACATTAGCAACACTCAGCGCGGTACAACCAGCCGGAAGATTTGGAGCAATTTCTCTAGGACAAGAACAAACTAAAATAACTAGTTTTAAAGAGAAACCTGAAGGTGATGGTGCTTGGATTAATGGTGGTTATTTTGTTCTAGAACCCCAAGTAATTGATTTTATTGCTGATACCTCAACTGTGTGGGAGAAAGAACCATTAGAAAAGTTAGCTGATTTAGAACAATTATCTGCTTATAAACATGATGGTTTTTGGCAACCAATGGACACATTAAGAGATAAAAATTATCTAGAGGATCTTTGGAAAAGTGGTAAAGCTCCTTGGCAGGTTTGGTAATAGTAATTTGACATTTTAGACTTGAGATTTTTTTGCATTTGGGAAAGATTACTAATGTATGATTTTGCAATTATTGGTGGGGGAATAGTTGGACTTTCCACCGCAATGGCTTTAGGAGAACCTTATCCAAATGCCCAAATATTAGTATTAGAAAAAGAGAGTCAATGGGCATTTCATCAAACTGGTAATAATAGCGGTGTCATTCATTCTGGTATTTACTATAAACCGGGAAGTTTTAAAGCTAAATTTTCCCGTGATGGCAGCCGTTCCATGGTAGAATTTTGCCGGAAATATGATATTGATCATGAAGTTTGTGGTAAAGTGATTGTGGCTAGTAATCAACAAGAATTACCCCGCTTAGAAAATCTCTACCAACGCGGTTTAGAAAACGGTATTCCTGTTAAAAGAATTAGCCCAGAACAAGTTAAAGAAATTGAACCTCATGTTAGCTCTGTTGGCGGAGTTCAAGTATTTAGTACAGGCATTGTCAACTACAAACAAGTTAGTTTAAAATATGCGGAATTAATTCGTAATCAAGGAGGAGATTTACGCCTTAATACCCAAGTTTTAAAAATTGTCCGCAGTGGCAAAAATCAGGTATTAGAAACTAACAATGGCAGTTTTGAAACTCGATTTGTGATCAATTGTGCAGGATTGCATAGCGATCGCATGGCAAAATTAGGTAAAGCTAATCCTGAAGCTAAAATCGTTCCCTTTCGCGGTGAATATTACGAATTAGTCCCGGAAAAACGCTATTTGGTCAAAACTCTCATTTACCCAGTTCCTAACCCGGATTTTCCCTTTTTAGGAGTACATTTTACCCGGATGATTGATCATACAGTTCATGCTGGACCAAATGCGGTTTTGAGTTTAAAAAGGGAAGGTTACAAAAAAACTGATTTTGATTTAAAAGATTTTGCAGAAGTTATTAGTTATCCTGGTTTTTGGAAACTAGCAGCAAAACACGCAGATGAAGGAATTAAGGAAATAATTCGTTCCTTTAGTAAAGCAGCTTTTGTGAAAAGTTTGCAGAAATTAATACCTGAAATTCAAGCTCAAGATATTATTCCTACCCATGCAGGAGTTCGCGCTCAAGCATTAATGAATAATGGTGCATTAGTAGATGACTTTTTAATCATTAATGGTGACAATTCCATTCATGTCTGTAATGCACCTTCACCCGCTGCAACTTCTTCCTTGGAAATTGGTAAAGCCATAGTTAAGCAAATACCAGAACCAACGCATTTACACAGTTTAGTAGCGTAACCAAATCATTTCTTATCTGTGTTCATCTGCGTTTATCTGCGGTGAATTATTCTGGAAATTTTCTTCTCTAGCGACTCTTCAAGAAACAAATTAATTTCACACATCAAAAGTTTTAAAAATCATGAAAATATTAGTCACCGGAACAGAAGGTTATCTTGGTTCTTTATTACCTTCTTTACTCATGCAAAAAGGACATGAAGTTATTGGAGTTGATACTGGATTTTATAAAGTTGGTTGGCTATATAACGGAACTAACTTAACAGCTAAAACCCTAAATAAAGATATTCGTGATATTAATCCCGAAGATTTAGAAGGGGTAGAAGCTATTGTTCACATGGCGGAATTATCTAACGATCCTACCGGACAATTATCACCAAATATCACCTATGATATTAATCATTTAGGTTCAGTTCGTCTGGCTAATCTAGCCAAATCAGTTGGTGTTCGTCGCTTTGTTTATATGTCCTCCTGTAGTGTTTATGGTGTAGCTAGTGAAGGTGATATTACAGAATCATCACCTGTTAATCCCCAAACAGCTTACGCCGAATGTAAAACATTAGTAGAAAGAGATGTTAAACCATTAGCTGATGATGATTTTTCCCCTACTTTCATGCGGAATGCGACAGCTTTTGGTGCTTCCCCTAGAATGCGATTTGATATAGTTTTAAATAATTTAGCGGGGTTAGCTTGGACCACCAAAGAAATTAAAATGACTAGTGATGGTACTCCTTGGCGGCCATTAGTTCACGCTTTAGATATTTGTAAAGCCATTGTTTGTGCCTTAGAAGCACCCAGAGATATTATTCACAATCAAATTTTTAATGTTGGCGATACTGCAAATAATTATCGAGTTAAAGAAATAGCAGAAATAGTTGCCAATGTTTTCCCTGGTTGTCAATTATCTTTTGGTAATAATGGTGCAGATAATCGCAGCTATCGAGTATCTTTTGAAAAGATTAACAGTATTTTACCGGGATTTAAATGTGATTGGAATGCTCAAATTGGGGCTGAACAACTATTTAATTTGTTCCAAAAAATTGACATGACAGAAGATACATTTTTATTTAGAGGTTTTACAAGATTAAAGCAATTAGAATATCTAATCCGCACAGAACAAATTGATCGGGATTTTTTCTGGAATAAACTGTAAAAATAATCAGGCAAATGAACTGAATAATTTATAATTTCAACTTTGTAGTGAGGAATCTTACTCATTTGATGACTCAATTCCTCACTACGATATCAGCCCACTTTACCCTATTCATTGTCTATTTCAAAATATCTATTAACCCATAAAGATTAACCATGCTAAACACTGTAACAGAAAAAATATCCCTGTTAAAAGAGGAGTTAGAATATTATCTTAAACTTTGGCAACATCATAATCATTTACCTACCTTAGAAGGACAGGATAAGATGATGGCTGAATCTCTCAAAAAAGATGGAATTTGTATCACTAATCTCTCCAATTTAAGACTATCTTCCACTTCAGCTTTACTAAATTCTGCTTATAGTTTTTTGCCAAAGATGGGGAAATCTAATTATGATCCTTCAGTAGAAAATTCGCCAGAAATTTTCAATGTTACACACCTAAATGATTTTTTTAACTGGGGTAACGAGTCGAGATTATTGAAAATTCTCGAAAATTATATTGGTCTTCCTGTTGCTTATCATGGTGTGCAAATCCGCAAAGATTTTATTAATAAAAATCAATTCAGTACCATGATGTGGCATCGAGATTCAGAAGACCGCCACATTGTCAAAATTATCATTTATTTAAATGATGTAGACAAAGAACAAGGACCATTTGAATATGTGCCACCAGCATTTACTTCAGGAATAAATTTTTATCGTCTTTACCATAAAATTTACAATCAAGGTATTAATGATGAAGGTCTTAATCAAATTATCCCTAAATCTGCTTGGAGATCTTGCACTGGTCCAGCAGGTACGGTAATTATTGCTGATACAAATCGGCTTTTACATCATGGAACTGTGAGAACAAAAGAAAGATCAACTTTATTTTTTGCCTATACAGCTAATCCTCCCAAGCGGCCAGGACTTTGTACACAATATTGGGATGATACTTTTCCTAAAGCAGACCTTTCCCAAGAACTTAATTAATAAGTAGATGAGCATAATTAAAGATAAAAATCCTAGTCCCTAGTGAGTAATTTATTGCTCAACACAAGAATCGTCAGGACTAAATTCCTAACTACAAAAAGTCAATCTCAGATTTGAGGATGAATATAAAAACATGAATAAATTACTTACCATTGCCATTCCTACCTACAATCGTGCTGCATTGCTAGATAAACAACTGGCTTGGTTAGCAACAGCAATCAAAGGTTTTGAATCAGAATGTGAAATTATTATTTCTGATAACTGCTCAACAGATAATACACCAGGAATTGTCAAAAAATGGCAATCTACTTTTACTAATACTGTATTTATAGCGAATAGAAATCGGGAAAATATAGGATTAATGCCAAATATTGCTTTTTGTATTCAATCTGCTAGTAGTAAATATGTTTGGACTGTAGGTGATGATGATCCAATTCAAGACAAAACCTTGGCTTATATCGTCAATAAAATTAAAAAAAATCCCAGTTTAAACTTAATGTTTCTCAACTGTTGTGGACGAGATAAAAACACCAATAAAATTTTGGTAAAACAATGGTTTGCTAGTGCTAGTGATGAAATTATTGCTGATAGCAAACCTGTATTTCAAAGTTATTTACAGGACAGTTTTGGTGGGGTACTGTTCATGACAGCTACTATTTATAAAACTGAACTTGTACAGCAAGCTTTACAACTATGGAATAGTTCCCTTAAAAATTTAGCATCTCAAGCCTATTGGACGGGATTTTGTGCGGCTCATGGAAATATCATTGTTACTCAAGATAATTATTTGGAATGTACAATGCACGCTAGTTCCTTAGAAGAAAATCCTCGTTGGTCGTTAATGATGCGATATGTGTATATCCCAGAGATTTATCTGAAATTGTTAAGTTTAGGATATTCTTCTAAATTTTGTCAACGGATGATTTTAGAAAATATTTTCAAATTGAGTGATTGGAAAATATTATTAGGTGCTTTAAAAAGATGGCCAATTCTAGCCATAAATATTATAGTTACCTACTTACAATTAGTAGGAAAATTTATCTATCAACTGAATTTTAATTATGAAAAATCAGTAATGAACATCTCACATCTGATAGCGCAGCATGGTGGAAGCCATGCAATTAAATAAAAGATAAAATCTACCTGTATTAACAATCTAGAATATTTTTGACATCAAAAATCATGAACAAACTACTAACTATTGCTATTCCTACTTACAATCGAGCCGAGTTACTAGATAAACAATTAACTTGGTTGTCCCAAGCTATTAAAGGTTTTGAATCAGAATGTGAAATTTTAGTTTCTGATAATTGTTCTACGGATCATACTCAATCTATTATTAGTAAATGGCAGAATAACCTCAAAAACATCACATTTAAATCAAATAAAAATCCTGAAAACATAGGCGTAATGCGAAATATTTTTTATTGCCTAAGTTCTGCCACAACTAAATATGTTTGGACTATTGGTGATGATGATCCAATTCAGGAAAGAGCAGTTGCTTATGTGATGGAGAAAATTAAAAATATTGATAATTTATCATTATTATTTCTGAATTTTTCCGGTCGAAATCAAATTACTGGTGAAGCAGTACATCCACCAAAAATAGTTGGTAATCGCTGGTTTGATGCCGATACAGAAGATGGTAAAGGTGATGGTAAAGCAATATTTGAACATTGTTTTAGTAAAAGTGTAGGAGCAGTAATTTTTCTAACTGCTACAGTATATCGTGCTGATTTAATTAAAAGCGCTGTAGAAATTTGGCCAACTGCTAGTAATAATTGGATATCTCTAGCATATTTAGCCGGTTATTGTGCTGCTAATGGCAAAGTAATTGTAACTAAAGATATCTATTTAGAATGTATTGTAGGTGTTAGTTATTGGCAAAAAGAACCCAAGTCTGCACTTTTAATGCAATACCAACATATACCCGAAGTTATTTTAAAACTTGAGCAAGTTGGCTATTCTAAAGCATATTGTTGTCGGATGCTTTTACAAAACTATCATGAAGTAGACTTGAAAGTTTTTTTAGGAGCGATGAGAAGATGGCCTGTATCGGCTATTAAGACAGTAGTTCCTTTTTTGGCTTTAGTTAGTGTGGCTGCATTGGAATTAATACCCATGAGAGAATTTAAAGTAGCAGCAGCAGAACTTGAAAAAACAACAACTTCTGAATCAAGAAATTATCAGGGATAAAACTTTTACTATGCTTAACAAAATTAAGAATACAATCTCAACTTTAAGTTCTGAGTTAAATTATCGAATGTCACTTTGGCATCATGCTAAAAATTTACCGGCCATTAATTCAACAGATAAATTGATTGTTGATACTCTCAAAAAATCAGGTGTTTACATCACATCTTTGGAAGATTTAGCTTTTTCATCTACTTCTAAAATGTTAGCTACTGCTAATAGTTGTACTGATAATATGCTATATCCCAGAGATGTTCATGGAGGATACAAATTACCCCAAATTTATACGGTTACAGATTTACCAGAATTTTTTAATTGGGGAAGTGAAACCCGACTACAAAATATCATTGAGCATTATATAGGTTTACCTATCGCTTTTCATGGTGTTCATGTGCGGAAAGACTTTCCTAATCAAAAACAATTGGAAACTCTACTATGGCATAAAGATTCTGAAGATAGACGCATGATTAAAGTCATTATCTATCTCAATGATGTGACTGAAAAACATGGACCATTTGCATATATCCCACTACCAAAAAATCTCAGAGAAGGATTAAATAATTATCGAGTTGATTATGAATTATGGCGTGTTAATTTTTTAGGAATTAATGATGATAAAATGATGAAAATAATTCCTAAATCAGCTTGGAAATCATGCCATGGTAAAGCCGGAACTGTGATTTTTGCAGATGTAAGAAATATTTTACATCACGGGACTGTGAGAACCCAAGAGCGTTCAACTTTATTTTTCACATACACTGCTAATTCTCCTAAACGACCTGAACTTTGTACACAATATCATGATGATACTTTTACAAAAATAAATCCTCAAATGGGATGACAATTAGGATTAAAGGTATCAACCTGAAATCAAAAAATTCTATTATCCTCACCAAAAATTACCTAAAAAACCATGATTTTTACCTCTACTAAACTCCCTGGTGCTTTCATTATTGATTTAGAAGAAAAGTCTGATGCTCGCGGTTTTTTTGCTCGCACTTTCTGCGCTGATGAATTTACCGCTCATGGTTTAAAACCCACAGTTGCTCAATGCAACCTTTCTTTTAATCATAAAAAAGGTACATTGCGAGGAATGCACTATCAAATTCTCCCCGCAGCGGAAACAAAATTAATTCGCTGCACTCAAGGAGCTATTTATGATGTAATTGTTGATATGCGTCCTGAATCTCCAACTTATTTATCGCATATTGGTGTAGAACTGAGTGCAGAAAATCGTCGGGCTTTATATGTTCCTGAAATGTTTGCTCATGGTTATCAAGCTTTAACAGATGGTGCAGAAGTTGTATATCAAGTGGGTGAATTTTACACTCCTGGATATGAAAGAGGATTGCGTTATGATGACCCAATTTTAGGAATTTCTTGGCCGTTGAATGCTACAGAAATGTCTGATAAAGATCGGAATTGGCCTTTACTAGAATCTATTTTGATAGGAGTTTAATTATGATTATTGTTGATCAGGCTTTACAAGCACGAGCAGCATTAGGTAAACCAGTAAAAGTGGCCATGATTGGCGCTGGTTTTATGGGTCGAGGCATTGCTAATCAAATTATCAATTCTGTGCCAGGAATGGAGTTGGTGGCTATTTCTAATCGTCACATTGATACAGCCAAACGAGCTTATTTAGAAGCAGGAATTGACAATATCAAAATTGTTGCCAATTTAGCTGATTTAGAAGGTGCGATAGCTGAAAATGAATATGCCATCACCGAAGATGCTATGCTCCTATGTGAGGCAGATGGTATAGATGCAATCATTGAAGTTACTGGTACAATTGAATACGCGGCTCATTTGGTCATGTCTGCGATCGCTCATCACAAGCATATCATCTTGATGAATGCCGAACTCGATGGCACAATTGGACCCATCCTCAAAGTACACGCAGACCGGGCTGGAGTCATCCTGAGCGCCTGTGACGGCGACCAACCAGGGGTAGAGATGAACCTGTACCGCTTTGTCAAAAGCATCGGTTTAAAGCCCCTTCTGTGTGGCAATATTAAGGGTTTGCAAGACCCCTACCGCACCCCCACCACCCAAGCCGGTTTCGCCCAGCGCTGGGGTCAAAATCCCGCCATGGTGACAAGTTTTGCTGATGGTACAAAAATCTCCTTTGAGCAGGCGATCGTAGCCAATGGTACAGGGATGCAAGTAGCCCAGCGGGGAATGTTGGGATATGACTACACTGGTCACGTAGATGACATGACCAAAATGTACGATATTGACCAACTGCAAGAATTAGGCGGTATCGTTGATTACGTCGTTGGCCCTAAACCAGGTCCGGGAGTATTTGTTTTTGCTACCCATGAAGACCCCAAACAACGTCATTATCTTAACCTGTATAAACTCGGTGCAGGGCCTCTGTACAGTTTCTACACCCCCTATCACCTGTGCCATTTTGAAGTTCCCCTCTCAGTAGCCCGTGCGGTCCTCTTCCATGATGCTGTACTGACACCAATCGCAGGTCCGGTGGTTGATGTTGTCACCACGGCCAAAATTGACCTCCAAGCCGGAGAAACCCTTGATGGTATTGGTTATTACATGACCTATGGACAATGTGAAAATTCCCCCATTGTTCAACAACAAAACTTACTACCAATGGGTATTGCAGAAGGATGTCGCTTGAAGCGCGATATTCCTAAAGATCAGGTTCTCACTTACGATGATGTAGAATTACCCCCAGGTAGACTTTGCGATAAATTACGTGCTGAACAATCAGTTTATTTTGCTCCTGCAAAAACTTTAGCACTAATAAAATAGTTTTAAAAAAACTATCAAAATAATTCAGAGGTTTCCTGATATTTTCATTAGACCTCTGAATTTACATATATAATTCCAGATAGTTTAGTTGAGTCTAAAATTTTTTGAAAAAACCTCTTGAGGCACAGAAAATCATGAGAAAATCAAAAATATTTACCTCAACAAGTTTGATATATAAATAGCTATTTTATCAGGAATTATTTTCATGAATTTGTGAGGTGTTTTATGGTTGATACTCCTATTAGACAAGATAAATTAATTGATAATCAACTAATGATACAATCAGGGAATATTGGTAAATCAACTTATCAATAGATTGGCATGAAAATCAATCAATAGAGAATAGTAATCACCAATCACCAATTACCCATCACCAATTACCCATCACCAATCACCAATCACCAATTACCCATCACCAATTACCCATCACCCATGACAAAATTCTAGGTAAACCATTATGAAAATTGCCCTCGTCCATGATTACTTAACTCAGCGCGGTGGAGCAGAACGCGTATTTGAATTATTGTGCAAACGCTATCCCCAAGCCGACATTTTCACCTCATTATATGATGCACAAAAGAGTATTGATCTAGGGGAAAGAATTATCAATACCACATTTTTGCAGAAAATTCCTGGTGCAACCAAATATTTTCGGATGTTAGCTCCCTTGTATTTTCCAGCATTTCGGTCTTTGGATTTACAAGACTATGACTTGATTATTAGTAGTAGTACAAGTTTTGCCAAAGCAGTACGGAAAAAACCCCAAGCCAGACATATTTGTTTTTGTCATAATGTTACCCGTTTTTTATGGGATACAGAAACTTATTTACGGGAATATGGAGACTATAGATACTTTGCTCCTCTGATTGAAAAAGTATTTCAAATCATCAGAAATCTAGACCTGAAATATGCTCAAGAACCGGATCTTTACATTGCCAACTCTAGAATTGTTGCCCAGCGAATTGAAAATATTTATCACAAACAAGCCACTGTTGTTAATTATCCAATTGATACAAACAACTTTGTTTTTTCCGATACTAAAGAGGAATATTACCTGGCATCGGCGCGGATGATAAGTTATAAACGTCTTGATATAATAGTCGAAGCTTTTAATTGGCTAGGCTGGAATTTATTAATATCAGGTGATGGACCAGAACAAGAAAAATTAAAAGCTCAGGCATTACCCAACATCCAATTTCTTGGTCATGTTAGTGATAGAGAACGTAAAAACTTATTTTCTAAAGCCAAATCAATTATTGTGGCAGCTTTAGAAGATTATGGATTAGTTCCAGTCGAGGCAAATGCTAGTGGTACACCAGTAATTGCCTATGGAGCAGGTGGAGTATTAGATACTCAAATACCAGGGAAAACAGGTGTATTTTTTCAAAGACAAACACCATGCTCTTTACAAGCAGCATTACTAGAAGCTGGACGAATATCCTGGGATTATGAAAACATTCGTAATCATGCTGTTAGCAAGTTTTCAGAACAGTCATTTTTTGGTAAAGTTGAGCGAATTATTGATCAAGCCAGTGGTGTCTATTGTTAATTCATTTGATTGTTTAGGTGTTTGGGTCGTGTATCGTAGATAAGGATAATAAAAGTGGTTCAAACTAGTCTAAATCCAAATATAAATTCAGTCTCAGAAACAGATCCGGGTTACGGACAAATCTTTGCTGTACTGTGGCGACGATTTCCCTGGATATTATTAGTATTTTTGAGTTCTACAGCCATCGCTGGTATCATGGCCTTAAAAACAGAACCCAGTTTCAAAAGCACCATGCAATTGTTAGTAGAACCTAACTATCAAGGGAAGAAAGAAACTGATAACGCCGAAAGTCAGTTTACCGATACTAACATCGAAATAGATACCGCTACTCAACTGAACTTAATGCAGAGTTCTGGACTGATTCAAAAAGCAGTTGATAAACTTAAATCTGAATATCCAGACTTAACCGTAATGGATTTAAAAAACTCCTTGGTCTTAACTCAAATTAGGACCAAAGATGATAATATTGCCACTAAAATCTTTCAAGTTGATTATAGCGATAACGATCCAGAGAAAACTAAAAAAGTTCTGAATACTATTCAGCAAGTTTATTTAGAATATAACAAACAACAGCAAAATTTACGCTTACAAAAAGGTCTACAAGTCATTAAAGATCAATTAAGAAAAGCTACCGATGAAGTAACTGTTTCTGAAGCAAATCTACAAAGATTTCGCAGAAATCAGAATTTAATTGATCCAGAAACTCAGGCCAAAACCATAGAGACAACTTTAAATACTGTCCAACAGGAACGACAAACAACTCGTTCTCAGTATGAAGAAGCTTTAGCAAAACAAAAATCTTTGCAAGCACAACTAAACCGTTCTCCACAAAATGCTCTAGTTTCTTCTCGTTTAAGTCAGTCTACCCGCTACCAAGGTTTACTCAATGAAATCCAAAAAACAGAACTAGCTTTAGCACAGGAACGCTTACGCTTCACTGATGATACTCCCAGCGTTCAGAAATTACAAGAACAACTGCAAAGTCAAAAACAACTTTTGCAAAAAGAAGTTAGTAGAACTTTAGGACAAAATTCTAATCCAGTCCTTAGTTCTGGAGACAATCTTTTACAACAAGGACAACTTGGAGAAATTGATCTTAATCTCACAGGTCAATTAGTAGAAACCCAAACTACCATAGTTGCATTAACAGCCCGCGACCAAACTTTAGCAGCAAAAGAGAAAGAATTACAAACGGATCTGAAGCGTTTTCCTTCTCTATTGGCTTATTACAATCGCATACTTCCTCAATTACAATTTAGCAGAGAAAGATTGGAGCAATTATTAAGATCTGAACAAAAATTACGTCAAGAACTTTCTAAAGGTGGATTTAATTGGGAAGTAGTAGAAGAACCGCAAGAAGGGGTTCAAACTAGTCCTAACATCAGACAAAACCTATTATTAGGAGCAGTAATTGGTTTAATGTTAGGAGGTATTGCGGCTTTTATTCGTGAAGCATCTGATGATTCTGTCCATACTACGGCTGAATTAGAAAAACAGGTTTCTCTCCCTTTATTAGGAACAACTGCTAAATTGCCACCGGCTAAACCCAGAGAATCAATGATCAAATTGCCATTTGGCAAACCAGAAGTTCTTGCTCCTTGGACAATTCAGGTATTACAATCTCCTCCCCGCTGGGAATCACTTGATCTCATTTACAAAAATATTGAACTACTCAATAATGTCTCCGATTTGAGATCCTTAATGGTGACATCAGCATTACCAGATAATGGTAAGTCAGCCTTGGCATTAGGTCTTGCTATGAGTGCGGCTCGTCTGCATAAAAAGGTCTTACTAATTGATGCTAACCTCCGCGATCCTAATCTGCACAAACAGCTAAATCTTCCCAATGAACAGGGACTTTCAACTTTATTAGAAAGTGAAGTTAACCTACCTAATCACATCAGTGTTCCTTACTCTGGCTCATCTTACATTGACATTTTAACCGCTGGACCAATACCGACCGATCCTGCCCATCTTTTGAGTTCTCCTCGCATGAAGCAATTGATGGCCGCATTTGAAGAAAATTATGATTTGGTACTCATAGATGCCCCTTCCGTTCTTGGTTTGGTGGATGCTATGCTCACAGCATCATCTTGTCGCAGTGTGATCATAATGGCAAGTATTGGTAAAGTGACACGCACCCAAATGAATCAAGCCACAGCGATGTTGAGTAAGTTAAATTTAATTGGAGTTGTAGCTAATGGTGTATCTTCATCTGATAGCACCTATGTCCCTTATGTGAAGCCAAAACAATTCGTTTTACAACCGGCAATGGAAGAATAAGGCAGAATATTTGATCACTCAAATTCACTTTTGAATTTTACAAAAACCCCCGGACTCTAATAGGTAGTTATGGGGGTTTTGGCATTGAATAATTTCTCAACAACAATATTCCCGACTTCTTATAGCAGTCGAGTATCTGATGATTTTTATATACGAATGTTAATGATAAAAATCTTGTGGTGCAGGCATCTTGCCCGCTAAAAGTGTACCTCACTCAGAGCAACTTTTCTGTAGTTAATAATAAGATGTTTTATGAAAACCAAATTTTGGTTAACTTTATTTAGTGACCATTAATTCATTTATTGAAGCTTAATATTTTGCCGATAAAAGTAATATCTATTTAAAGAGTGAATAAAGAAGTTGTTTATCCATGATCTATTAATCAAAAGTCTTATATTGTAGAGATCGAAAGACATATTAAAGTCCTCAAACCTAAAGGAAATACAAAGTGGCGTTAATTCATAGCTATCTTAGTTAATTTTTGCTATTGATCTTGACCTATACATATATTATTAGGAGAACCTATCTAGCCATGAAAGTTAAATTCACTTCAAATATTTAATATCTGTTTTTATGGTGAATAAAACGACAGAAAAACACTAATCATAATTTTCTGTGACTGGAGATACACTCGATCTTTTACTATTTTATCACTGACAATATTATGCCCACCTCAGTTATTTCTAATCTAAATAATAACTCTATTATACCTCAGCAGTCTGAAAATATTAGCTCCCTATCCTGCACATTAAAATGGCGCAGAGGAAAGTTATTAGTCAAAAGTTCTGGAAAATTACCACATCCCTATTTAGCTTCACTAGACAATAAACAATCTTTAATAGAGTGTTTAAAACATTCTCCAATTACCTTGGTGAGCATAGATCCAAAAATTGGTGATTCTTTATTAAAATTTTGGGCTGATGCTTGTAAACAAGCTAATAAGCCTATATTTATGAGTATTCATAGTTATCAGAAATCACCGAAAAGAAGTCATGAATTGATCAGATTTTTAGCAAGAATAATTGATTGGAATTTGTCCTTATTTTTACTCCTATTTATGATGCCATTTCTGATGGGAGTATTAATAATTATGCAAATATATTCTGCCAGGATTCTGCTTGATTATGAATGGTATGTTGGCGCAAATGGTCAACTTTTTGAGGCGATCAAATTTCGGTCAAAGTTCAAAGATGATACTAGAAATTTATCCTCTGATTTATGTAAATACTTTCTGGATATTTTCTCTAATTTATTGAATGTATTGCAGGGAAGATTTTACTTAATTAACAATGATTGTTTATCTTTAGAAAATGCAGTTAAATTCAGCTTAGAACAAGAGAAAAAAGTGAAAAATACTACAAATATGTCTCAATATATGGCTGATAAAAGCTAAAAGTAAAATGTCTAAAAATTAGGAAAATTATCTAATTTACTATGGGATAAATATTTCCTATTTTGATGTTTTTAATCGTGAATTATGTACCTAATTAAAAACAAGGAAAACTATGCAGACAGCATTTATACTGTCAACAATAAAACTCTTCCAGGCTACAAGTTTTTGGCAAAATAATCGCTTAATATTACGAGAATTTAAACACTTCCGACTTGTGGCAATTTTAGCCTTAGTGTTTTCAATTTTAGCAGCAAGTTTTGAAGGGTTTGGTTTAGGATTTCTGTTGGTATTTCTGCAAAGTTTAACTACTCCTAATGCTGAACCCGTAAAAACAGGAATTGAGTGGTTTGATATTTTGATTTTAGGAATTAATGGTTCAGTAAATGAGCGATTATATCGAGTATCAGCTTTAATTGTGATCACAACCTGTATGCGTGCATCTTTTAACTACTTCTCACAAATTTGCATCCAGTTTAGCGAAATAAGTTTAGTAGACACGCTCCGTAAAAGAGTTTTTGAACAATTGGAGGCTCAAACTCTCAGCTATTTTAATCAGAAAAAATCTGGAGAATTAATTAATATACTCACCAATGAAATGGAGAGAATTAGACAGATTTTTGGTGGCATAGCTTTTTTTATTACTAGAGTCTTCGCACTCCTAGTCTATTCTGTTTCCCTGTTTATCCTTTCATGGCAACTCTCTATAATTTCAATTTTGCTATTTAGCCTTTTAGCGGTGGCATTATCTACACTAAATAAACAAATTAGAGAACGTAGTTTTGGTATTACTACAGCTAATGATAATTTTACTTCTAGGACCCTAGAGTTTATTCAAGGGATACGCACAATTCATGCTTTTTCTACTCAAGAATTTGAGCGAAAACGATATTATAAAGCAAGTGAAAAAATAGTTGACACTTTGAAAAGTGTTTATTGGATTTCTTTGGTAGTTAAGCCTCTAGCTGAGAGTATATCTACTCTAATTCTGATTAATATGATCATTGTGGCACTAGTCACAGGTTTAATGAAGGTTTCGGCTTTATTGACCTTTTTCTTTGTACTATTTCGCATTATCCCTATGACTCAAGATTTGAATGGAGTTGTAGCTTTTTTAACTAGCCAAGCTGGAGCAGTAGAAAATATTAAGAATTTGTTGAAAACTGATGATAAAATCTACTTTCAAAATGGCACACTCAAATTTCCAGGTTTAAAAAGGTCAATTGATTTAGTATCTGTAGATTTTGATTATGGTCTTAATCAACGAGTTTTACATAATATTACTCTCTCAATTAAACAAGGTGAAATGACTGCCTTAATTGGTTCATCTGGTGCTGGAAAAACTACACTTGCAGATTTAATTCCTCGTTTTCATGATGCTAGTGATGGTTATATTTATGTAGATGAAGTTGATATTCGCAAATTTGAAATCAACTCTCTTCGTCGTCAGATAGCAGTTGTTAGTCAGGATACATTTATTTTCAATACTTCTGTTTGGAAAAATATTGCTTATGGTACACCAAAAGTAACAGAAACGGAAATTAAAGAAGCGGCTCGATTAGCAAATGCTCTAGAATTTATTTTAGAAATGCCGGAGGGGTTTAATACACAATTGGGAGATAGAGGTGTTCGCTTATCAGGAGGACAAAGACAAAGAATTGCTATTGCCCGGGCCTTGCTGAGAAATCCAGAAATTTTGATTTTAGATGAAGCTACAAGTGCCTTAGATTCTGTTTCTGAACGTTTAATTCAAGAGTCACTAGAAAAGCTATCTGTTGGTCGCACAGTAATTGCTATTGCTCACCGTCTTTCTACTATTGCTAAAGCTGATAAAGTTGTAGTTTTAGAACAGGGACGAATAGTAGAACAGGGTAAATATCAAGAACTTTTAGCACAAAAAGGTAAACTTTGGCAATATCACCAAATGCAGTATGAAGTTAGCCATAAACATGATGGTTAATATCATTATAAATCTGGGTTTATTTACTAAAATAACAGGATAGTAATTAGTCAAAAAATGTATAGAATAAGAGAAATGAATAATTCTTTTTTAGGATTCTTATCTTTAACTTTGTCTAAAGTAAACAAATCTGCTAATTATCAAAATAACTTGGCAGAAAAATCATCAAATCAGCCAAAACTCCTTTGCATAGCCCATAATTTACCACCTTTAAAAAACCCTATTGCCTATAGGGCTAATAAACTATTAGGAGAGTTTCAGAAAAGTTGGGAAATAGATGTATTAACGGCTACTAAAGATAGTTGTTTACCAGAAAAATGTCATATTCATTATGTGAAAAGTTGGTATCCTGATGCTTTAATTACATGGTTACAGAAACTAAGATTTCAGAAAATATTAAACTTATTAATTTGGCCAGATCCAGAAATATTTTGGTTTTTTCCAGCAGTATTAAAAGGCTATCAATTAATTAAAAATCAACGACCAGATGCTATTTTTTGTGATCATGATGCCCTATTCTGCGGGTTTATTAGGAGTTGCACTAAAATTCCTCACAGGCTTGCCTTTAATAGTTAGTTTAGATGATTCACTTAGTTGTACTGATATGCACCCTAAGTCTGTTAGTTGGTTACATTATCATCTAGAACATTGGCTAGAAAACCTTTATGTTCGACAAGCAAATGCGGTAGTTTATGTTTCTCAATTCAATTTAGATGTAGTCAAAAATCGTCAGCCTGAAACCCAAAAATCAAAGTTTCATTTAATTCGTTGTGGTGCAGATCCTTTAGATTTTGCTACTGCTGTTAACTCCAAAAATGACAATTCATCTTTCGAGATTATTTATACAGGTGGGATGAATGGCTGGTATGATTTCTATCATTTACCTGAAGAAAAAACCGTATTTAAAAAACTTTATCAAGCTTGGGTAGAATGGGGATATTATCAACGAGCAAAAATTGATTATCGTAGTTCTAGTCCAGTTTTTGTGGGTGAAGCTATTAGAAAAGTAAACGCAGAAAACCCGGCATGGCAAAGCAAAATCAAACTCTCTATTTATGGTAATAGTTTTCCAGAATTTGTAGTTAATCGAGTTTTAGAAAATCAAAATCTGACAGATATAGTAACTGTATCTGGAGCATTACCTCACTTTCAAGCTATTCAATTAGCTAGACAGGCAGATTTATTATTAATAACTTTACCAAATCGTTCAGATGGTTCACCAGGAGGCAGAATTTCTTGCAAAAGCTATGAATATTTAATGACAGATAGACCAATTTTAGCAGCCGTTCCCTACGGAGAAAATTGGGATTATTTACAAGATAAACCTGGTGTTTGGTTAGTAGAACCTACGGATGTAAAAGCTATGAAAGAAGTAATAACTGATATAGCTACAGCTAAGTTTTCTGGTTCTCCCTTGAGTTTTGATCGCAGTTATTTACACAAAGAATTAAGTTATAAAACCCTGGTGCAAGACTACTTAAAAATTTTCAATTCTATTTGCTCAACCTCAACTTTTACTTTAGGTTAAGTATCGTACATAAGCATCAGACAAATTCAATGTGTAATGAAACATATAAAAATTTCAATTGCACTCTGAAAATTCATCTTTTAATCAAGTATTCTGTTTATTTTTTGGATAAAAACAATGGTAAATATAGGCTATCATTCTGCAAAATTTCAAGGAAAAATTCATCGTTTTGTATACACTAAAGCCATTAATAATATTGTCAATTTTCCACTGACTCCAGAGAAAAAAGCCAATATAAATGTCTATGCTTTTTCTTGTGAACGGGATTTGGCTATTCAAGTAGCAAATATTCGTTCATTTATTCGTTATGTTGGTATTCCTAACAAATTTATTGTCATTTCTGATGGTAGCTATTCCTCATCTTCTCGTAATATTTTACGCCAAATTAATGGCTGTGTTGATGTTATTGAATGGCAAGATTTAGTAATAGGTGATATACCTAAACCTATTTCAAATTATGTGGTAGATTATCCTCATCGTGCGATTATGGCATTTTGGAGAAGATTGGCTGTATTAACTTCAATTTCTATTGATAAACCTACAATTTACACTGATGCTGATATTCTGTTTTTTCCAGGTGCTAAAGAAATTGTAAATTTATGTGATTCAAATGATAGTTATTCTTGGTATTTACCTGATTGTTTACCGTCATTAGATGAACGGATAATATTACATGATCATGAAAAATTTAATCCAGTAAATGCGGGCTTTTTCATAGTAAAACAGCAAATAAACTGGGAAGAACCCCTAGAACGGGTTGCACAATTAGTAGATGAACCTGTGTATTTTACAGAACAAACTGTGGTGCATTTAGCTATGCACAATAATCAGGCAAAGCCTCTGGATAAAACCAAGTTTATTTTAAGTGTTGATGACCAATTTCAGTATTTAGAAAATTTCGATAAAAGGAAAATTGCTTTGAGACACTATGTTAATGATGTCAGACATAAATTTTGGTTGAGTTTAGGTATTTCTGGCTCAATTTGACTGGAAAATTAAATTCCTAATAACTATTATACAGCACTTGCCAGTGTTATGAGGTACATATCTAGCGGGCAAGATGCCCGCACCACAAGAGTTTTATGATTCAACTTTGTACCTCATCAGATCGGAAAACGCTGTAATCAATAACCAATAAGTTCAAGAAGTTGAATATGAATCATGCAATAGTTTCTCAACAGAAAATATATCAATGTTCTGCTGCTGATATTAGAGGTGGAGGAGGAATAGAAACTTATATAGCTTCTTTGGTAAATTCGCAGATATTAGGGGTGAGTAATCACCATATTAATTCTTTCCAAAATTTAGACCAAGGAGAATGTAAATTACTCCACCTTCATGATCCAGAATTTTTAGCAGAATTGCGGGGAGAATGTCCGGCTATATTTACACTTCATAATCATTGTACTTACTGTCCTAGTGGCACAAAATATTTAGCAAATCGTCAACAGAAATGCGATCGCAATATGCACCCTCTTGGCTGCACGTGGGGACATTTGGTAGATGGTTGTGGTAGTCGTAGACCGCAAAAAATATGGCAAAATTGGCGGAGTAGTTACGATTTTCTCAGCAATGCTAAAAAAATCAATATTCCTATAATTGCTAATAGTAATTATGTGCGGAAGCAAATTATTAATAATGGTTTATCACCTCACCGGGTAATTACACTTCACTGTGGTGTAAAACAACCTAAATATCCTACGACATCTTTAACTAAAGAAATTCATCAAAATCAGCGAATTTTGTTTGTTGGTCGCATTGTTCCTGATAAAGGAATTGAATGGTTACTCAAAGCTTTAGTAAAGACTAACCCCAATATTCATCTTGATATTGCTGGTGAAGGTTGGATTAGATCTAAGATGGAAAAATTAGCTGAAAAAATAGGTTTGAATAAGAGAATTACTTGGCATGGTTGGTGCAATAAAGACAAATTAAAAACACTTTATCAACAGTGTTTAGCTGTTGTTTTTCCCAGTCTTTGGCCTGAACCTGCTGGTTTAGTAACTCTAGAAGCTTATGCCCATTATCGTCCGATAATTGCTAGTTCAATTGGTGGTATTCCCGAATATGTACAAAATAGGAAAACAGGTATTTTAATCCCACCTAATCATATTCAAAACCTCGCAGATGCTATCAATGAATTAGCAACAAACTATCACAAAAGCCGATTAATGGGTGAAGAAGGTCAAGAGCGGTTTCAGCAAGAATTTTCTCTTGATCTTCACATTCACAAATTAGAAAAAATTTACTCACAAACTATTGCTGAATTTAAGCATCCCTGACTTCTTGAAAAAGTTGGGGATTTCAATTAAAAATCAATAAATTGCAATCATGTTTATTAATTCTCAACTCACACAGCCTCTGGTAAGCGTTATTATCCCTACCTATAATCGCCCAGAATATCTCCAACAAGCAATTAATAGTGCAGTTCAACAAATTTATCAAAATATTGAAATTATAGTTTGTGATAATTGTAGTTCAGAAAATCCTGCATCTTTAATAGAATCATTTAACGACTCACGCATCAAATTTCACCGACATCCAGAAAATATTGGGATGTTAGCTAATCAACTTTATGCTTTGAAAATGGCACAAGGTAAATATATTACTAGTCTCCATGATGATGATATGTGGAATGAAGATTTTTTAGTCAAACTTGTGCCTCATTTAGAAGCAAATCCTGATTTAATTCTCGCTTTTTGCGACCAATATATTATTGACGCTCAAGGACAAATTAATTATTCTGGAACTGAGGAAAATTCACGGGGATTTAAGCGAGATAAAATCACCCCAGGAATTCATCAAAATTTCTCCAAAATCGGCCTAATTGATAAAAGTATACCTACCGCAGCGGCCGCTGTAATTCGTAATAGTTTAATTAATTGGGATAGTATTCCTCCAGAAGTTGGGGGAATGTGGGATTTATATTTAACATATCTTTGTTGTATATCTGGCAATGGAGTCTACTATCATCCAGAAAGATTAACACGATATCGCGCCCATGAACAAACTGATACTATGCTCAGTGGCAAACGTAATGTTCAAGCAAAAATTCGTAAAGGTAAAAGTGAGATATTCTGTTATCAAGTCTTTATGGAAGATGAACGTTTAAAGGAATTTAATTCCCACTTTAGAAAAAAATGGTTAGCAGCTAATACAACTTTAGGAATTGGCTTATTACGAGATCAAAAAATCTTAGATGCTCGCTATTATTTTTGGCAAACTTTAAGTGAACAAAAATTTAATTTGCGAACTTTAGTAGCTTTGATTCTCAGTTTTATCCCCGCCAATTTAACAAATAAAATCTTGAATGTTTAAGAGAGGTTATAAGTGAAACTTTGTATTGTTACCCACAAAATCAAAAAAGGTGATGGTCAAGGACGAGTTAATTATGAAGTAGCTCAAGAAGCAATTCGTCGGGGTTATCAATTAACATTATTAGCCAGTGAAGTCGCCCCTGAATTATTAGAAAATCCTGCGGTTAATTGGATTTCTATTCCAGTGGAAGGTTATCCTAGCGAATTTATTCGCAATTTGATTTTTGCGAAAAAAAGTGCAGATTGGTTGGGTAAAAATCGAGGTAATTTGGATTTAATTAAAGTCAATGGTGCAATTACTATGGGTGCAGCAGATGTGAATGCTGTACATTTTGTTCATAGTTCATGGTGGCGATCGCCTGTGCATATTTCTCGCACTCGTAAAGACTTTTACGGTTTATATCAATGGTTATTTACTGCGGCTAATTCCTATTGGGAAAAACAAGCTTTTTCTCAAGCTAAAAGTATTATTGCTGTTTCAGAAAAAGTAGCGAAAGAATTGGTCAACATTGGTGTACCTCGCCAAAAAATTCGAGTGATTGTCAATGGTGTAGACTTACAAGAATTTACTCCTGGTGTTATTTCTCGTAGCTTATTGGGTTTACCGGAAAATGTTAATTTGGCATTATTTGCAGGAGATATTCGTACACCAAGAAAAAATTTAGATACGGTATTAAAAGCTTTAAAAAAAGTTGCCAACTTACATTTAGCCGTAGTTGGAAATACGAAAGGAAGTCCGTTTTTAGAATTAGCAAATAATTTGGGTATCAGTGAAAGAGTACATTTTTTGGGATATCGTCGAGACATGGCCCAAATTATGCAAGCAGCAGATTTTTTTGTATTTCCTTCCCGTTACGAAGCTTGCACCCTTGTACTATTAGAAGCATTGGCTTCTGGCTTACCTGTGATTACAGCCACCGCTACAGGGGGTGCAGAATTGGTAACAGCAGAAGCAGGAATTGTCTTGCCAGAAACGGATCACATTGATAGTTTAGCAGCTAGTTTATCTTTATTAACCAGCGATCGCCCACTACGTCAACAAATGGCACAGGCTGCCCGCGTCCTAGCACAAAAACATAGCTGGACAAATATGGCACAAAACTATCTCAATATATTTGCGGAATTAACCAACCATGAGAAACACAGTTCTCATCCCCACCTATCGCCGTCCTCAAGACCTGTACCGCTGTCTGAAAGCCCTAGAACAGCAAACTAAACCAGTTGATCAGGCGATCGTCGTCATCAGGGATACAGACACACAAACCCAGCAGTTTCTTGACCAACAGCACCACTATCTACCCCTAGAAACCGTTACTGTCAGTCAACCGGGGGTAGTGGCCGCCCTCAACACTGGACTAATCAAAGTCAATGGTGACATCCTTTCCATTACCGACGATGACGCAGCCCCCCATCCTGACTGGTTAGTTAAAATTAATACCCATTTCTTGGCTGATCCTCACATTGGTGGAGTTGGTGGCCGTGATTGGATTTATCAAGGGGGAAAATTGGAAGACAAGTCCCAACCAGTTGTTGGTAAATTGCAATGGTTTGGGCGCGTTATAGGCAACCATCATTTAGGAATTGGCGCACCCCGTGAAGTTGATATTCTTAAAGGTGTGAATATGAGCTTTCGCACCCAAGCGATTGGAGAATTACGCTTTGACGAAAGAATGAAAGGGACTGGCGCACAAGTACATTTTGAAATGTCCTTTACTCTGACCCTAAAACGAGCGGGTTGGAAAATGATTTATGATCCCAGTATTGCTGTAGATCACTATCCAGCCCAACGTTTTGATGAAGATCAACGCCACAACTTCAACGACATTGCATTAATTAACCTAGTCCATAATGAAACCCTAATTTTATTAGAACATCTTTCTCCAATACGTCGCTTTGTGTTTTTATTGTGGTCAATTTTAGTAGGTACAAGGGAAAGTTTCGGAATTTGTCAATGGTTGAGACTATTTCCCAAACAAGGACAACTTGCTAGTAAAAAATTGCAAGCATCTTTCAAAGGAAGATGGTTAGGATATCAACAGTATAGGATTGAATTAGCAAAATTTAACCTTGATAAACACCATTTCGGCTATTAATTAAAACCTGCCAACGCCCAAATTTTTATTCATAGAATATCGAGATCAAAGTGATTTCCAAACCCATACTTTTCAATAGTTTTTTACAACAAAACTTTTATCCTCAACAACGAACAGCACAGGCTTGGATAGTCATTCTTGGCTTCCTATTTTTAATTACAGCTAGTTATTTTATTAGTGCTGGTCTGTTGCGTTTAATTTTTCCGGTAACAGCTTTATTAGTAGCTGTATTTTTGTATTTGCGCCATTCCCTACTTTACATTGGCTTCACTTGGTGGATCTGGTTTCTTTCACCTTTGCTAACTCGTTTAGTTGACTATCGTGTTGGCTGGGACCCCACCCGTCAAATGCTTATAGCACCTTATTTAGTAGTTTTTGTCACCATAGCCACGTTTTTAAAATATCTTCCTAGCGCAATTCGTAAAGGAGGTTTACCTTTTATTTTGGGTTTTATTGGAGTAGGCTATGCTTTTTTAATTGGTCTAGTTTACAATCAACCAATTCCAGTAATCCGGGGTTTTCTAGACTGGGTGAGTCCGATTATTTTCGCTTTTCACCTATTTATCAACTGGCGAGATTATCCTAGTTATAAACAAAATATTCAGCGGGTATTTCTCTGGTGTGTTTTGCTGATAGGAACTTACGGTATATATCAATTTGTCGTAGCACCGGAGTGGGATCGCTTTTGGCTAATAGAATCAAAACTTTTTACTAGTTCTGGAAATCCTGTCCCTTTTGGGATGCGTGTCTGGAGTACACTGCATTCAGTAGGTCCATTTGGTGCTGTTATGCAAGCAGGGTTGTTATTATTATTCACCAGTTCAGGTCCGTTAATTTTTCCTGCTTCAGCCGTAGGCTATTTATCATTTTTGTTGTCGCAAGCAAGGACTAATTGGGGTGGTTGGTTACTGGGAATAATCATGATTATGGGTTCAGTAAAAGCTAAAATTCAAATGCGATTAATTACAATCATTTTAGTCATGGCAATGTGTGTTCTCCCTTTACTAACTATAGAACCAATTGCTAAAGTTGTAAATTCTCGATTAGAAACTTTTGTTAATTTGCAAGAAGATGGCAGTTTAAAAGATAGATCAGGCAGTTATGAGAGAAATCTTGGTTTAGCGTTAACTAATAGTTTCGGTAATGGTTTAGGAAATATCTGGAAAGTTAACGAAAAAACTGGACAAATAGAAGTAGTTGTCATTGATAGTGGCATTTTAGATATGTTTTTTACCTTGGGTTGGTTGGGAGCTATTCCTTATATGGGCGGATTAATTTTAATGAATATTACTGTTAGCCAATATACGGAAGCGCGGTTTGATAGTTTTGTTAGTGCGGCTCGCGCCATTGCTATTAGTTCTTGTTCACAACTAATTATTGGTAGTGGAATGTTGAGTGTTTCCGGGATGATTATGTGGGGATTTTTTGCTATGGCTATGGCAGCACACAAATATTATCAAAATCATCAAAGTTCTCCAAATCAGGGACTAAAAACTTAAATAAAAGACAAGATTATCTAACCGGATCTGTGGTTAAATAATCAGTCCAGAATTTTTGCCAAAAACTTTTCAAACATCCTCTCAGGTGTAAATTATGAAAGTTATGATTATCATGCCATTAGCCGAACAACGAGGCGGTGGTGAAATGATGTTTTGGGATTTAATGCAGCAAGGACGTAATGCCAATGTAGAGTGGTTAGCAATATTTTTAGAAGACGGACCGATGGTAGAGCAGGTAAGAAACCTGGGTATTGA
>OMJF01000076.1 GCA_900299285.1 Anabaena sp. 54
AATTACTCAAGGGACGTTTCACAATTAACCCTCCATTCCTCCCATCACCAAACTGAGTACAGTTTTGGTGGGGGTCTCCTGGAGGGGGTTTAGATGAAAGACCACTCTATGGAACCAGATAAGCTGGCGCGAATAAAAGAGTACGGTGAATTTATCCTCCGCAAAATTGATTCCGTACCCCAAAATCCTTCCCAAGAGGAAGATTGGGTTCCCACTAGCCTTGATGATTGTCTGCTGCGGCTGCGAGAAGCCGCTGTGAAAACGGTAGAACTGGCAACCTCACCGGTAAAAATCGGTGTCATGGGGGAATTTAGTAGTGGTAAAAGTTTACTGCTAGGGAGTCTCATTGGTTATGCAGACGCTTTACCCGTGAGTGAAAATCCCACCACTGGGAATGTCACCGCTATTCATATTAAAAACCAGGATGGTTTTGCAACTACTCAAGTAGATAATTACACTGTAGAATATTTATCCCATGAAGGGGTGAATGAGTGCTTACACTTCATGCTGAAAGAAGCAAACCGTCGCGCCATATCCGCAGGTGTCACACCTTTGCAGATGGATAAAATTAAGACTGGTAAAGATATCAGTATTTGGTGTGAGGAAGTTTGGAAAAGTTCCAATAATTTAGAGTTGCGTTATTTGCTGCGGGAGTTAGTCTTATTTTTGCGTGCTTATCAGGCTTATGGTGAGGCTTTATGCGGTCGCTTTTACCAAATTGATGATATTACTGCCCGCGAAGGTTTACAACTGGCAGAAATGCCCCTAGCCATTCAATCTATTAAATTTGAGGATTTACCACCAGCGCATATTCGCTTATCCAGTCCGCCCCAAAGATTAACTATTCAATTATTACAAAATAGTTTTCCCTTAATTCGTCGTGTTGATATTGAAGTGAAAATATCACGAGAAATTTGGGATGTTACAGGTGTGGAAGAATTTGTGCTGTTAGATTTTCCCGGTTTGGGTGCTGCTAATTCTGGAACTAGAGATACATTTTTATCATTACGAGAATTGGCACAGGTACAGACAATTTTAGTCTTACTTAATGGTAAATCACCGGGGAGCGATCGCGCCAATAAAATCTTTACCATGATGCAGCAACAACGCCCAGGACAAGACCTCAAGGATTTAATTATAGTAGGTGTGGGACGTTTTGATCAATTACCTTTAGAAAGTGAGGGAGGAGAAAAGGAACTGGATTTATTAATTGCTAATCAATCTGATGATCAATCATTACAAACAAGTACAGTTTTCCAAAAATTGAAAGTTCTAAAAACTATTATTGATGGGGGGGAAGCATTTACGTCTCAAAAAGACCGAATTGTTTTATTATCGCCATTATTAGGTTTAGCGGAATTAGCCAAACGTTCTAGTCAAGTTAAAGCTGGTTCAGGGGAATTTCTGGCGAATTTAGATTATCCAGATTATCTGGAAAAGTCGAGGAAATTGCAAAAAAAATGGGGTGATTTAAGCGCAGTTTTATTAGCAGGAGATAGTCGTAATCAGTTAGGAAGACAATTAGGTTATTTTGCTCAAGATGGTGGTATTAGTAAATTAAGAGAATTGATTCAAAGTCATGTTGCTAATCACGGCTTAAAGCAATTATATGAAGATAGTCGTCGGTCTGCTGATACCATTCGTCAACAACAAGAATATCTTCAAGAAATTATCGCCGAAATTCACGAACAAGGCATACCTACATCTGATACTCCGGCTTTGATAGAATTAAGATCAGCCCTAGAAAGTTTAGATAAAACCTACAGAAACTTTCAAAAAGATTTAGGGAAAGAACAACTGAAAGATAGAAGAGGAATTGTAGTTAGTGATGTCATTAAAGATGAACTAACTTGGAGAATTTTGAATTGGAATCAGTGGACATTACTTTTTAATAAAATCCAAAATGGTACAATTACCCTAGCGGAATTTAAAGGTGCAGCCGGGAAATTATTTGATCGAGGAAATCGGGTGAATACTTCCCTCCCAACTAAGAGTGATGACTTTTATCCAGCCTTTGAGAAAACAATTAAAGAACTGGAAAACTTTGCCGGCGATCGCATTCGTCAAGCGGTGATAGACTTATTAAACTCATTAGCGCATAAAATCACCTTAGAACGGGAAAAACTGCAAGCCATTCTTCAGCCAGAAATGGAACAAGAAATTGAAGAAAAATTTGGACCAGAAGAAGCTGATTTATTCTATAAACTGTTATTAGGATGTGATCCTCGTCAATGGAAAGAAGCCATTATTGCTGAAATAAATAACCATGATCAAACTATCAACCCAGCCAGTATTTTTCCCCTGGCCAGACAAGATGAAAAACACAGTGTAGGACAAATATTTGATTGGTCTCCTGAGAAAAATCAACCCTCATCTAGAAGTGCTAATCATCAACTTTTTGTCTTGCGACTACGAGATGAAATTACCGCTAGTGCTAATCTCCACTTAGTACAGTATGTTAGTGAAATTAATCAGCACGTAAATATAGAAATCAATGGAATTTTAGATCAAATAATTCCCTGTTTACAAAACCTTTCCAAACAGGAAGCATTACTAAGATATATTGCTGTGAGAGATTCACAAGGGGAACTAGCTATTCCCACCTGGTTAGACATTTTAGGAGATATTGCTGGAATTAATGAAGCTGAATTATTTATTTATAGCAATGTCCCATAAGATCCCTGACTTCTTTTTCAAATTGTGTAAATAAATGATAAATTGATATTAGGATTCGGGGATATGACTTCCTCAATTCTACTTTATTTAATTTATCATCATTCAGTGATCAACTATCAACTTAAATAAGGAACATTAAAAATGCCTGTGGAAATTCAGATTCCACCTAGTTTTAAATTAGGTGTTAGAGAAAACTCACAGTTGCATCTACCTTTGATTCAAATTGTTGCTGTTAATAGCAACATTCCGTACATTTCTCGAATTACCTGTATAGTGAGGGGGACACCAAATCAATTAGCAGCAAAAATTCAAAGAACCTATAGACAATTTCACTCAGCTACACCCAAACAAATCGTTAATATCTGTCAACTAGGACAGGATATATGTCAATTAGATTCACCTTTAATAACATTAGTTGACTGTACCTTAAAAGTAATTGTTGAATACTTCGACTCTGACAGTACAGGAAACCCAAACTTGTCTATATCTAAACATATATCCGCCGAATGTAATCTTTGGTTTATACCCATACAAAAATCACCAAATTCATTTACAAGAAATCATCAAGCCATGAACAATTCGCAATTTGACACCTATCTAAATAATTTAAGTCAACAACTCAGTGAAAAACTCAACGAAAAACAAAAGAAAAGATTTCCGGGTTGGTTAGCTTTAGATTTTGGTACTTCTAACTCCACAGTTACACTTTTTGATCCCATTGAAGTCCCTATTGCGGAAATTTTACCCAAAGAACAAGAACTGAGATTAAGACAACGCATGGCTGAATGGTTAAATTCTTCTTCAGATATAGCCTTAGTAGATGTTAGTGCTAGTGAGTGGGAAAAGTTTCTAGTTGATATTAGTAAAAACTTACAAATACAACCCCATCAATTAAGTGAGATATTTGAAAGTGATCACAAAGAATTATTTTTAGAAACCATTCGCCAAATTGAATTATGTTTAGGAACAAGCGATAGATTTCGTCGGGCTGTTAGTAAAAAACTTTATGCTATATATCATGAAGTTTTTCGTGTTCCCACATTAGAATCACAAAATTTAATTCCCGTAATTTTAGATATTGACCGCCGCAATACAGAAATTCCCAGTGAAATGGAAGTATCACAATTAATCCCATTAAAACTACAAATGGGTAGGGATGCAAGAGATAACAGAAAAAAAGCAATAGCCCAGGGAACAACTGTTGCAGTCAAAGAAATTATTAGCAGATTTCATCATTCACCCAAACGCTATTTTGGACAAGATCGATCTTTCCCAATTATCCTAGAAAACCAAGAAGAAAATATTCAAGTTAATCGCCTAATTCAAGCAGCTTGGGCGCAATTAATTGAGTTAACAGAAGATTATCGTCAACGGGCTAGACGTAGGTTTTCTGAAGGCGATTTTTTAACAGCAGTTGTCACTTATCCCACCGTAGCCCCGCCAATAGTTCGTAAAGAAATTAAGCAATTAGTACAAGAATTAGGTATTGATGATGTACAAACAGCTTATGATGAAGCGGTTTCTGTAGCTATCTTTTTTCTGTGGCGAGAATTTGGCGGTAATCTCAATATTGGTATTGAATCTTTCAAAACTCGTTGTCGTCAAAATGGGAATAAATGGTCACAAAATGTTCTAGTTTTAGATATTGGTGGTGGTACAACAGACTTAGCTTTAATTGAACTTACCCTAGAAGATAAAACTCCATTTTTTGCAGACAATGAAGATAGAGGTTTAGGCGGACGTTACTATAAATTAACTCCTAAGTTATTGGGTTCTTCGGGACATTTACAATTAGGTGGTGAATTAATTACATTGCGAATTTTCCGCCTATTAAAAGTTGCAATTTCTGATTTTCTCCTCACCGCAGTCACTACAGGTGACATTGAAAGCGATAAATTAGAAGACTTAATTAACTCCGAATTAAACGAACGTTTTTTAGAAGACGGAAAATTTCAAACCGGTAGTTTATTAAAATGTATAGATCAAGAACATCCCGAAGGTGACGTTGCTTTTAAAGATGCCCTAGATACAGCCGAAAAAGTATTACCAACTCGCTGGCAACAAGCACCCCAACGTCTGCAAACCTTTTATACATTGTGGGATCATGCTGAAGCTGCAAAACTCAAATTAGGACAAAAACAACCCAAAGATGGTTCTTTATTAACCTTCACTTTAAATGAACAACAAATAGGCGAACTTCTTGCCCAAAGTTCAGTTAAATTTCAGGTGAGAAGCCCTGAATCTATTTCTTTAACTTTAAATAATCAGCAATTTGAACGGGCTACCATATCATCTATTAAAGAAGCAATTGGTATTGCTAAAGGTTTAATAGAAAGTCGTCTCAATTCCGAACCTAATCAAAAAGTAGATTGGTTAATTCTATCTGGAAAAACCTGTAATCTTGATTTAGTTCAACAACAAATTTACGAAGAATTTAGTAAATCACCATATTTTGTCTGGAACCCAGAACGGATTACTTTTGTTTTAGAATTTACAAAACTTGCCACCTCCGCAGGTGCTTGTTATGCCGAAAAATTGCGTCGTTTTCGATTTGATCCTGAAGAATCTAAAAATCTGTTACGCAAGGGTGCAAATCAATTAGAAATTGATGTTAAAAACCTGTTTTATTATCTTCCTTGTAACTTCAAACGCAAAACCCAAAGTAACGAACCATTAGCCATTTTTAGTGCTGGACAAGAACTATATCAACTTGCACCTTTAGACACCGTTGCTAAAGTGCGGACACCTTGGCAAGGTATACAATTAACTAATATTATCCATCGTCAAGATTATGAAAACGGAACTTTTCGCCTGTGGGGAAGTTTCGACGGTAAAATATTAATGGATAAATTGGGTATGGAAGAACAGGAATTTCTTAAAAAAATCAAAATCCAATTTGAAATTGATCAAGCTTTACAATTTAGTGTTTTACTGTGTCGAGGTAATCCCCATTACTTAATAGATGTACCTGGTATTAACATTAATTCAGTTATATCTCCTACGGAAAATACTTTATTTAAAGATGGCAATTTAAAATGGAATATAGCCATAGAAAACCCCCAGCATAACTTAAATGATGGTGATATTGCTGTTAATGTTTTAGAAGCAGCCACAGTTGATCAACCTCATGCTTATCATTTAGTATTTGCAGTTGATAATAATCATAATAAAACCATGGAAACATTTCATTATTTACAAGATGGTGTCAAAGAACCAGGAACAGGATTAATTAGTAAACCTTTGCCACCATTCCCCCAAAGTGGTCAACATACTTTTTATATTTATCAAATTGATCATGATACAAATACCAAAAAATGGCTGCGAATTGGTACACTGAATAAACCGGATATGATCACAGATTATCCTTGTCAATATCATGTAACTCTTGATCATGCAGGAATATTAAGAATACACGCTGGTGCTGTTCCTTATTGGACATCTAATCATCAACAATGTCTCGAACAAGAAGGATGTGTTTATCGAACAGAATTGGAATTACAACCCAACGAAGTTGATAAAGAACGTGATCCATTTTGCGGTATTCATTAGCTTTAATTCCGTAGGTTGGGTTGACCTAAGGAAACCCAACATTATTAATCATTTAGTTGTTTTTTGCTGGTTTACGCTGTGCTTTTAAAAAACTAAATTTTCTATTTTCATCCTGATCAAATTATGCAGAATTTACACAAACTACTCAATACAGAAAACTCAGAATTAGCTAAAATATTGCGGTTTAATTTATATGGAATAGTCGCAATTTTAAACCAAGCAAATCAAGAATATCCCATTGATCCGGGAATAGGAATAAGTGAAAAAATCCTACAAGAACTTGATGAATTATTACAACATACCCGACTTATTGAAGAAGTTGAGGATCTAGGAGAATTAAAACAATCTCAACTAATAAATGACTTAAAATTATTCAAATTAAAAGAAACTTTTAATAACGATCCAGAATTAAAGTGTTATTTAGGTACTTCTCCCATTCAGAGTCAAAATGATGGGGAAATATGGAACGAAATTCAGAGAAAATTGTTGCGAGTTCCTGAAGATTTAGCAACATCTTGGAGAGAAATTTGCTTAAAAGCAGCACAAGAATTAGGTGCAATTGTAGATAATGAAAATCTTGAGGAATTACCATTTTTCCGCGATGAAATTATTTATCCAGGGTTGAATGGTACAGTTAAAGCTAAAGGACTATGTTTATCTCAAAAAGCCTTACTAAATTCAGAAATTACCCAAAATCATCTTTCTGAAAATTTATATTCTATTGCAGGATTTTTACTTTTATATATTAAATTTATAGAAATAGATACAGACTTACATCATGCTTTAAAAAGTGTTTTTAGCTTTGATGTAGTTTCTTTAAATTCTAAATTAGAACAACGTCATCAATATATTGACGCTTTAAAAGATCGCTTTCACCGCATTCAAAAATATAGTGAAAATATTGATCTAATATTAGAATTATGTGCCTGGATTGATATAGATGAAGCTATTAATTCTTTAGTATTTATTCCTCCTGCTGAAGGTTATTCCTGGTGGGGAAAATTACAAAAAGAATCCCGTCGTATCCTGAGAAAAGCTGCTGATAAAGCAGTTAAAGCAGGTAATGAAGTGAAAATCAAACAATTATCAGGACTGTATGCTGATGTTTGTGAGTTTTCTAAAGATGACTTACAATTAGATTGTGGTGGTATTCCTGGGGAAGTATTAACTTGTTTGCGAGTGTATGCCAAAATCAATCAACAAGAGTATCCAGGAAGGGTGATATTTCGGACTTTACGCTAGGATGACTAAACAATTAAATAAAATTTACTTTCATTTATTAATGTATAATCCAGATATTGATCTCCTCTCTGCGCCTGGAGCGCCTCTGCGTGAGCCATATTCACAGTAAAATACAAAAAAAATAAATAAACTTGAAGCGATCGCCAAAAATGATAAAGTAAATAAATAGTATTCTCGGATAAATATTTTCAGACAAGGAGAAATCAATGGAAGGTAAAAGATTTATTCATAAAATCAAATTACAAAACTTTCTTTCCTATGGAAGTGAGGGAGAAGAAATAGAATTACAACCGCTAAATGTGTTAATTGGTCCCAATGGTTCTGGTAAGTCTAATTTAATAGAAGCTATTGGATTGTTACAAGCGACACCAAGCAATTTAACTGCTCCTATTCGGGAAGGAGGAGGTGTTAGTGAGTGGCTTTGGAAAGGTGAAAAAGGTATTCCTACAGCAGAAATTGAAGCAATAATAAATTACCCACAAGGAATAATGCCTCTACGTTATAAACTTGGTTTTACTATGGTTAATCAAAGACTAGATATAGTAGATGAAGTTGTAGAAAATGAAAATCGAAACTATGAAGAAGCAAAAGATGTATATTTTTTCTACCGCTATCAAAATGGGCGACCTATTTTAAATGTGAGAACTATTCCTGATGAACAAGCAGGTACAGAAACAGGTAGAACTCAACGTCATTTACGTCAGGAAGAAATCAGTCCAAATCAATCCGTTTTATCCCAGAAAAAAGATTTGGATTCTTATCCAGAATTAACTTATTTAGGCAATGAATTTTCTAAAATTCGTACTTATAGAGAGTGGAATTTAGGAAGATATACACCTCCCAGAATGGCTCAACCTGCTGATTTACCTATTGATTTTCTTGATGAAGATGCTAGAAACTTAGGTCATGTTTTAAATAATTTAGATTATGCAGGAAAAAAACCAGAATTACTCCAGCATTTACAGAAATTTTATCATGCAGTAGAGGATATTACAGTTAGAGTAGAAAGTTCAACATTACAGGTATTTCTGCGGGAGAAAAAATTGGTTTCGGCAGTTCCAGCAACCAGGCTTTCAGACGGTACACTCCGTTATTTATGCTTATTAACTATACTATGTCATCCCAGTCCACCACCTTTAATTTGTATTGAAGAACCAGAACTAGGTTTACATCCAGACATCATGTACATTATTGCTGAGTTACTAATTCAAGCTTCTCAACGCACCCAATTAATTGTGACTACCCATTCCGATGCTTTAATTACTGGTTTAAGTCAATATCCTGAATCTGTGGTAGTTTGTGAACGTAATAATCAAGGCTCTTATCTCAAGCGTCTTCAACCTGATAGATTAAAAAAGTGGTTAGAAAACTATACTCTTGGCGACCTTTGGCGTATGGGTGAAACTGGAGGAAATCCCTGGTAATGGAAATTTACATTTATATTGAGGGTGCGGGAAATGAAGATGATACTGAACTAATACCTAGACAACGCCCTGGGTTTCGTAGTGGTATCATCAGTGGAAAAGAAACAACTAGAAGTTTAAGTCCTGGTTTTTATAGTTTTTTCCAAGAACTCTATAATATTGCTGAGATAAATGATATTAAAATTAGGTTAATTATGTGCGGTTCTCGCGTTAAGGCCTATGAAAGTTTCAAATGGGGATTAGAAGATCATCCAGAAGCTTTTAATGTTTTATTAATAGATTCTGAATCTCCTGTCTCTCCTGATGATACTCCTTGGCAACATCTTAGAAATAGAGAAGAAGATCAACCTTGGATTTTAGATTCATTGAGTTTTAATGATGAACAATGTCACCTGATGGTTCAATCAATGGAAGCATGGTTTGTTGCTGATGTTAATGCTTTAAAAAATTTCTATGGGGAAGGATTTAAAGAAGAAAAAATTATGCGTGAGATGGCAAAACATGAAAATCTAGAACAAGTTTCCAAAGCTACGTTATTTCAATGGCTAAAAGCAGCAACTCGTAACTCAAACCAGGGTACATATACTAAACAAACTAAACGCAATCCTATTCATGCTTTAGAAATTTTAAAACGTCTTGATGCAAATAAAGTCCGTAAAGCTTCCCCCTATTGCGATCGCATTTTCAAAACCATAATAGATGTATCAAAAAATAACCCTAACTAAAAATAAACAGATCAAACCTCCCCCTCTGGGCGCCTGGAGCGCCTCTGCGTGAGCCATATTCACACTAAAATACAAAAAAAATAAATAAACTTTAAGCGATCGCTCCCAAATTCCCACATCACGCTATCATCAAAGACAGTGGAAATCAACTCTCAGCATCTACCATGACGAATCCGACACCAGAACCCAATCAACCAAACACACCACTTACTGATACAAATCTGGTAGAAGACCGCAGTAAGCTGAGTAAAATGTATCAGCACTACGTCGAAATGAAGGATAAATACCCTCATGCGTTGCTGCTGTACAGAGTCGGTGATTTTTTTGAAACCTTCTTTCAAGACGCTGTAACCGTCTCCAGAGAATTAGAATTAGTTTTAACCAGTAAACATGGGGGCGATGTGGGTCGTGTGGCTATGACGGGTGTACCTCATCACGCTTGGGAACGCTACACAACTTTATTGGTAGAAAAAGGCTATGCTGTAGTAATTTGTGATCAAGTTGAAGACGCATCAGAAGCAGTAGGGTTAGTGAAACGGGAAGTAACGCGCATTCTCACACCCGGTACACTACTGGAAGAGGGAATGCTAAAAGCTAGTCGCAATAATTACATAGCTGCCGTGGTAATTGCTGTCAATCATTGGGGTTTAGCTTATGCAGATATATCAACTGGGGAATTTCTCACATCTCAAGGTAGCAATTTAGAACACTTAACCCAAGAATTAATGCGGTTACAACCCGCTGAGGTGCTATTTCCCACTAATGCCCCGGATTTAGGTAGTTTACTGCGTCCAGGAGAAACTTCCCCATCCCTTCCTCAGTGTTTACCACCATCATTTTGTTATAGTTTACGTTCTCAAGTTCCTTTTTCTCAAGCAGAAGCTAGGAGTAAATTATTACAGAAATTCAAAATGCGATCGCTCGAAGGTTTGGGTTGTGAACATCTCCCCCTCGCTGTTCGCGCAGCTGGTGGTCTTTTAGACTACATTGAAGATACACAAAAAGCCCATCCTGTATCTCTGCAATTATTACGCACCTATACCATCACGGATTATTTGATTGTAGACCATCAAACACGCCGTAACCTGGAAATTACTCAAACCGTCCGCGATGGCACATTTCACGGTTCTCTATTATGGGCTTTAGACAGAACTAGCACCGCCATGGGTAGCAGGGCTTTAAGAAGATGGTTGTTACAACCGCTACTGGAAATTAAAGGAATTAAATCACGCCAAGATACTATTCAAGAATTAATAGAAAATACCCCTTTACGTCAAGATATCCGGCAATTATTAAGGCAAATTTACGATTTAGAACGTTTAACAGTTAGAGCAGCTTCTGGTAGAGCAAATGCACGGGATTTAGTCGCTTTAGCTGATTCTTTCTCACGATTACCTGAATTATCTCGCTTAGTTACCAATGCAAAATCCCCTTTCTTAAAAGCTTTACAAAAAGTTCCTCCGGTACTGGAAGAACTGGCAGAAAAAATACACGCTCACATCGTAGAATCACCACCTATACATCTCAAAGAAGGTGGTTTAATTCGGGCAGGCATCAACGCAGTTTTGGACGAAAGAAAGGCTACTGTAGAAAGTGATCAACAATGGATTGCAAATTTAGAAGTTGACGAAAGAGCCAGAACAGGAATACCCACATTAAAGGTAGGATTTAATAAAACTTTTGGCTATTATATCAGTATTTCCCGCAGTAAATCTGACCAAGTTCCCGATAATTACATCCGCAAACAAACGCTGACAAATGAGGAACGTTACATTACTCCCGATTTGAAAGAACGAGAAGCACGCATTCTCACAGCGCGAGATGATTTGAATCAACTGGAATATCAGATTTTTAACGCATTACGAGATGAAGTGGGTAATCAAGCCGAAATTATTCGTAACGTTTCCCGCGCTGTGGCCGCCGCTGATGTATTATCTGGTTTGGCGGAGTTGGCTGCACATCAGGGTTATTGTCGCCCGGAAATGCTTACAGGTAGAGAGATTGAGGTAGTTGATGGTCGTCACCCAGTGGTGGAACAGTCTTTACCGTCTGGGTTTTTTGTCCCTAATTCTACTCGGTTAGGGGGTAAGGAAATGAACCACGAAGGAGAGAAGGAAGCGAAGGAAGAGGAAAAGAAGAATTTATCTTCCCCTGATTTGGTGATTTTGACGGGTCCTAATGCGAGTGGCAAGAGTTGTTATTTGCGTCAAGTTGGGTTAATTCAATTAATGGCGCAGGTGGGGAGTTTTGTCCCGGCTCGTTCTGCTAGATTGGGAATATGCGATCGCATTTTTACCCGTGTTGGTGCGGTGGATGATTTGGCTACGGGTCAATCTACTTTTATGGTGGAGATGAATGAAACTGCTAATATCCTCAATCATGCAACTTTGAGATCTTTGGTTTTGTTAGATGAAATTGGTCGCGGCACTGCAACTTTTGACGGGTTATCAATCGCTTGGGCTGTGGCTGAATATTTGGCTGTTGATATTAAATCCCGGACGATTTTTGCTACTCATTATCATGAGTTGAATGAATTGGCTACTATTATTTCTAATGTCGCCAATTATCAAGTTATGGTTAAGGAGTTACCAGACCAAATTATCTTTTTACATCAAGTTCAACCCGGTGGCGCTGATAAGTCTTATGGTATTGAGGCCGGAAGATTGGCCGGTTTACCCCCGGTAGTGATTCAACGCGCAAAACAGGTGATGACACAAATCGAAAAACACAGTAAAATAGCAATGGGTTTACAGAATTTAGAGTAGTTATTTCTGATCATTTTGTAGGTTGGGTTGAGGAACGAAACCCAACACTTACAGCATATTACCGAATCTAGCCATCTTCTGGTTCAAATTGTGCTACAGTTACAGCATTAAACGCAAAAGATAACACTAGAGGAATCGGACATTTAAACCAAAAAGCATAAATCACTGCTAAAATGGTCGTGGATATGGCAGCACAAGCCCAATACATTTCTTGATTAGTGAAGCCATTTTCCTCTTTAATTATTCTTAACACATTCATTGGTATTGGTTCTGGCATCACTCCCCCTGGAGGAAACGCCCAATAGTTACCACCTCTCTCTATAAATAAATCTGTCCAACCGTTTTCTACACACCACGCTTCAATCCATTGAATAGAGTAACGCTCCATCATAAGAACACCAATTTCACCTTGTGAATATCTTTCGTTAATTTCCATAACTCGAAAATTTTTATACCAAATTACTTCTGCGATTAATTACTCTTTAAATCTGATTCTATGCAGCTTGATCTTGATTTGGTATTAGTTAGATAACTGTTAGCAATAACATTAAATTTAAGTCCATCATTCTAGACAATCGTTAGACATTATATACATATTGGCAACTTCGCTCCTATAGCTATGACCATAGTTAACAGACTAACACTTGTTCGACCTGTGATAATTTAAAAGATAATAAACTTTACTTGTAATTAAACTTCATGAATAATTGTAAATATTCAAGTGTTGATAGCTTCATCATCCCATCTTCACTAAAGTACAGTATTTCCCAAATTAACTCAATTACCCATGAGCAGATTAAACTAGATCATAATAATTTAAACTGATCAAATATGTTTTGGCAAAAAGGCTTAGGATTGATTTTGGTAATTATGATTTTGTTCTTGCCACAGCCCGCACTAGCAGACTGGACTCGTCCTTTATCTTTTAGTAATGCAGAGTTGTCAAGACAAGACTTTTCTGGACAAAGTTTACAAGCAGCGGAATTTTCTAACGCTAACCTAGAAATGGCTAACTTTACAAGCGCTGACTTACGAGGAGCAGTTTTAAGTGCTTCAGTAATGACAAAAGCAAATTTACATGGGGCAGATTTGACAAATGCCATGGTTGATGGGGTAAAATTAATAGGTGCTGATTTAACTGATGCCGTTTTAAAGGAAACTATTTTACTCCGTACTATCTTTACAGATGTTAACATCACAGGTGCAGATTTTACAGAGGCAATTCTAGATAAAGCGCAAATTAAAGAGCTATGTCAAAAAGCCAGTGGTGTAAATTCCCAAACTGGTGTAGAAACTCGTGATTCCTTAGGATGTCAATGAAACTTGGTATAATAGGTGGGGGACAACTAGCTTGGATGATGGCAGATGCAGCAAATAAGCTGGGAGTAGAATTAATAGTCCAAACTCCTGGCCAAAATGATCCCGCTGTATCTATTGCTCAAAATAGCATTTTGGCCGCAGTTGATGATGCGGCCGCCACAGAAATTTTAGCTAGAAAGTGTGATATTATTACCTTTGAAAATGAATTTGTTAACCTCACCGCTTTATCACTTTTAGAAAAACAAGGTATTTGCTTTCGTCCTCATTTAGCAGCTTTAGCTCCTCTATTAGATAAATATGAGCAACGTTGCTATTTACAAAATTTAGGTTTACCAGTTCCCAGGTTTTTTGCCTTGTCAAGGGAAAAAGAAGTAGAATCACAAATAGAAAATTTTGGTTTTCCTCTGGTTCTCAAAACCCGCAGACATGGATATGATGGTCAAGGAACTTTTATCATTCCCGATTTTGCTACTTTATCAAAAATAATTAATCACAGCAACGCCGAGTTTTTGGTTGAAGAATTTGTACCTTTTACAAAAGAACTGGCTATTATTGCAGCACGTTCTGTAAATGGGGAAATTGTCATCTATCCAACGGTAGAAACTTTCCAAAAAGAACAGGTTTGTAGATGGGTAATTGCACCTGCTACAATTACTAAAGAACAAAGTTTGGAAATTGAAGCGATCGCCTATAAACTATTAAATAGCCTGCAATATGTAGGAGTTTTCGGTATAGAACTATTTCTCAGCGCTGAGGGGAAAATCCTAGTCAATGAAATAGCACCACGCACCCACAACTCTGGACATTATTCCCTTGACGCTTGTGAAACTTCCCAATTTGAACAACACCTCAGAGCCGTGTGTGGTTTACAATTAACCAATACTACATTAAATTGTGCTAGTGCTGTGATGGTTAACTTACTAGGATACGAAACCAGCCAAAGCGACTACCAAAAACAACGTCAACAACTAGCAGAGATTCCCCAAGCTACTGTTCACTGGTACGGTAAAACAGAAGCTCGTCTGGGACGTAAACTAGGACATATCACCGTTTTATTAGAGCAAAACAATCGCAATACCATAAACGACATTATACACAAAATAGAATCTATCTGGTATCTCCCAGAAAAAATTTGTCAAAATTTTCCAGAATAAACACACAAACTATTTTTTAAGGCTATAATGAGTTAGTTCCACTACGACGATTGGTGACTGCCATCAAGTTTTTTGATCTATGTCTTTAACAACAAGGGAGCTAAATACTTCTCATGGCAGTATACCGGGCTTGTACCCGGAAACTTTAAATGAGAAACCTCGGTTCCCACCTGGTTTAACCAGGTCATAAACTTAGGTAAAACGGCGTTGTGGTGAACTACAAAGTTTTAGCTCCCCAGTTCAAAAAACCGGGAAGCTTTTTCATGATTACTCCCCACTCCCTTCCAGAAAGTAAGAATGTAAAAAAATTACCATTTTTTTAGTCTAAAAAGAACTGATGACAAAAAAAAGCCCCGTATAAATTATTTATATTGACAAATAATAGAACCTGACTATGCCATTAGGTAGAGAATTACCACAGTTGCTGAAGCAGCGCTTGTTTTATAAAGGGCGCAAATTTGACTTTGAAGTTAATCGTTTGCGTTTACCCAACAAATCAGAAGGGGAATGGGAATGTATTCGTCATCCCGGCGGCGCTTTGGCTATACCTATGACCGCAGATGGTAAGCTTGTACTTGTGCGTCAATATCGCTTTACAGTCCAGGGAAGACTGTTAGAGTTTCCTGCTGGTACTGTAGAACCTAATGAAAGTCCTTTAGAGACTGTTAAACGGGAAATTGAAGAAGAAACAGGCTATCATGCTCGTCAGTGGGATAAATTAGGGGAGTTTTTTCTTGCTCCTGGTTATTCCGATGAAGTTATCTATGCTTTTATCGCTAGAGATCTACAAAAGCTGGAAATACCACCAGCAAAAGATGAAGATGAAGATATCGAAACGGTATTACTCACTCCTCAAGAATTAGAAACAGCCATTTTGACAGGAGAATTTGTAGATGCTAAATCTATTGCCAGTTTTTTCCTGTTGCGTTCATTTTTAGCTGATTTAGATCACAATACAATATAATTGAGAATTTTGAAGTCTTAATTTTACGGCGGATTTCATCAGATCTCATCTCATAGCCTGCGTTGCTTAGTCATCCAAGGGATAATTTTAGCGGGCAAGATGCCCGCACCACAAGATTTTTATCATTAATATCTCTACCTCATAACATCGGAAACTGCTGTAAATTACTCAAATTAATTGACTTAATATCTTGAATAACTGCCCACATGATCACGGACTCGATAATCTATATATTGAGTCAAGATTTTTTTGGTGGGTGCAAATTCTCTTAATTGGCCAATATGATTTTCATTATATGCAAATAGGGCTGTAAAATCTGCCAGTCGAGAGACCTGGTGCATATTGTGAGAGATAAATATAATTGTCAGTTCAGAACGCAAACACTCAATTAGTTCTTCAATTTTTATCGTGTTCATGGTATCAAGTCCACAACAAAGTTCATCCATGAGTATAACTTGAGGTTTGACGGCTAAAGCGCGAGCAATACACAGACGTTGTTGTTGTCCACAACCTAGTTCTAAAGCAGATTTATGCAGCTTATTTTTGACCTCTTCCCAAATATCAGCAGCTTTTAGAGCTAACTCAACAATATCATCTAATTCCGATTTTGGCCGCCATCCTGTTAATTTTACACCGTAAGCAATATTATCATAAATGCTAATAGGGAAGAGATTAGGTGTAGAGTAGATTGTACTAATTTGACGACGCAGACGATGAAGATTAATTCGTCGTTCATAAATATTTTGTCCAAAAAATTCTATTCTTCCTTCCGTTTTCACTTCTCCCTCTAAGTCACTCATGCGATTAAGAGATCTTAAAAAGGTAGACTTACCACAACCGCTAGGTCCAATAATAGCAATGATTTTATTTTGCGGAATATCCATGGATACATTGTCAAGAATTTTTTTCTTGTCGTAGTAAAAACTAAAGTTTTTGATACTAATGGCAGGAATTATTTTACTTATGCTCATAAAAAAAGAATCAGTATTTGGGAGTTACCGAGTCAGAATACTTGTAAAACTTCAGATTTGATTATAACCTAAATTATATTCTTTATTTATCGGCTATATCATCAGTACCACGCTTAAATTAATCCCAGAAAGGTAAATTTATGATGTTACAACGTTTCATTTTGATCATTACTACTATTATTTTCTGGCATTTGTCTATTTTTGACACACTAGCAAAGGATAAAAAATTTGAAAATTTGGATAAATTTCCTCCCAGTCCTTTGGAAATAACTACACCAGATCCACTATTACCGAATATAGCAAATAAACGGGAATTAACACCACAAGAATTACAAAAATTAAAGATAGATTTAGAACAGTTAAATCAACAGGCACAGGAGATATTACAAGCAGAAGATAATCAGAAAGCTTTTGAGATTTGGAATCGTGAATTAAGATTAAGACGGTTTTTAGGTCCATGGTCCGAAGTGGAAGCTTTATCAAGGGTGGGACAAATTGCTGTCAATGAAAATGAACGGGAAGAGGTGCAATATATTAGTCAAAGGTTGCAAGTAATTAACAGGGATATGCTCAAACAAAAAAGCACCGATTTACAATTATGGAAATCCCTAGCTAATGCTTATCAAAAACTTCGTCTTTATAAATTAGCAATATCGGCTTATGAACAACTTTTGATATTAGTAAAACAGCAAAAAGATTTGTTTACAGAAATAGAAATTTTAAATAATATTGGTGAATTACATTTAAGTTGGTTTGATTATAATCAAGCTGCTAATGTTTACCAAAAGTTGTTAAATTTGGCAATTAATCAAGGTGATAAAACTAATGAATTAGCATATTTACAACAGTTAGCTTATATCTATACTCAAGGAAAAAAATACCAAGCCGCAATAGATATATTCAATAAATTAGTGGAAATTTCTACTAATGAACAGAATTTGACTCAAATTCCCACTTGGAAATTAGCCATAGCTGCAAATTATGAATTTCTAGCTCAAGAAAACCCTAATTTCAGACAACAGGCTTTTGATCATTATCAAGAAGCTTATACTATTGCCTGGAAATTAGAACAGTATGCTAGGGCTGGAGAAGCATTAAATAAATTAATTGCTTTTTATCGGTCGCAAAAACAAATCACCGCAGCTTTAGAAGCTAGCGAAATTCTTATCGAAACAGAAACATTAGCTAACAATTTTTATGGGTTAATGTCGGCTTATGATCAAATTGGTAACTTGTATTTAGAACGGCGAGAATACGTAAAAGCATTAACAGCATTTGAGAAAGGATTAGAAATAGCCCAAGAACTTAAATATCAAGAATCATACTTTACTAAACAAATTGAAAAATTAAGAACTGAGATCAAAATCTAAGGGATATCAGGATAAATAAAAAAGTCCGCTCACGCGGACTCTGGACATTGGATAAGGTTAAGTTGTCACCAAGAGAGCCTACAAGATGTTAGACTTATTTATATTTTTACTAATTAATTTTAAGATAATCAAGTGGTTTGATCTAAGAGTTAGGACATAATTACTGTATTTATGTCTCAAAAAAAACGATTTATTGATGATTATTTTTATAGGTCAATAACTCTCAAGGCTTAATTGATAATTCATAATCCAAATTTGCAGAAATTATGGACATAATTCTGGACATAACTAAGATAGTTTTGTCTGAGATTTTTTCCAACATATTTAGGTTTATTAGGTGCTGTAATAACAGTTTCTAACCCAGTTTTTGAAATGATTAAATTCATCAAATTAAGAATAATTGTAACTTTAAATATTCGTATTTAAACTCTGGGCGTAAATCACCTCAGTATTACTACCAAAGTCTAACTTATCCCAGGACTCTGTAAAAAATACAAATCCTTTATACGCTGTCACATATTTATATATTTTTGTGAAATAATCCTCGCTAGTGACAATGACAGGCGGCTCTTCGCCTGGGGATAGATTTTTTAAAAAAGTATCTAAATTTACAGATACACCTGTGGTTCGATAAGTGAAAATACTCCCAGCAATAGCAGCAGGTTGAGTGGCCGCGTCACCACTGTAATAGCTCATTTAGTGCTAACTTTGACATAATTTTAAACTTTTGTCTCCATGACGTGCTGTGCAGTTTGTAACGTTTGCGGTAAACTCCAATCTGGACGTAGTTTGGCCGCTTGACGTAAATAAATATGGTGAATTGGTTTAGAAACTGGTAAATTGGCGTGAATGAGAAAGCGAATACAGCGCGGTAAACTTCCCTCTACGTGCATTTGTTGCACATCTAACATGGCTACATTATCCCACAAAGGCCGACTGCGAGCGATCGCTGCTGGGAAAATAGCATCTAAATCCTTGGTTACGGAAAAAGTTACACTAATCATATCCTCCGGTTGCAATTTATTTCTTTGTTCTAATTCATCTAATAATTCTGTCACTGAGTCTCTAATTGCTTCAATGCTGTTTTCCGCAACAGTTGTTGCACCACGAATTGCTCGCATTTGCCATTTCACTACCAAAATCCTCCTTTTTTATTTGTCAGTTGTCAATTGACCACTGACTATTAACTTTACTATGGGCGGTATAACCACATGGGCAAACCACTTGTAGACATTTCAAATTCTAACCAATCAATTCCCGCACCAATACCCGATTTAGCTTGACGATTTCCCGATAGTACACGATTCAATAATGGTTTTCGCTCCTCAAGCGTATAGCAAAGAGTTTTTTCCGGATCAAGTCCTACTAATTCCGCTGTCCAACATCTTGCATCTTCTTCTGTCCCTAAACGGTCTACCACACCTAATTCTAAGGCCTGCTGTCCGGTGAAAATTCGACCGTCAGCAAAGCTCTTGACTTTTTCTACAGACAGTGACCTCGCCTCTGCTACCGTTTCTACAAATTGTTGATAGCTATAATCAATCAATTCTTGCAAAATAGTTTGCTCCGGTTCTGTTAGTTGCCGATCAAAAGCTAATATATCTTTGTATGGTCCTGATTTAATCACTTTAAAGGAAACACCAATTTTTTCTAGTAACACCTCCAGGTTATTACCCCGCAAAATCACGCCAATACTCCCTGTAATTGTCCCTGGGTTCGCCATAATATGTTCAGCACCCATACCAATATAAACCCCACCAGAGGCAGAAATGTTGCCAAAACTGGCGACAATTTTGGTTTTTTTACTCAATCTCTTCAAAGCACTGTAGATTTCTTGAGAGTCCCCCACTGTACCCCCAGGACTATCAATGCGTAGCAGTAAGGCCGGAAATTTCCTTTCTTCTACAGTTTTTAATGCTTCTAGTACGTGTCTACGGGTTGCACCAGCGATCGCACCGCTAACTTCAATCCGTGCAATTTGTTTCCGAAAGTTGGGCTTAAATGGCCAAATCATGAGCAATCAAATAACTTTTTCATCTTCTCAATATCTTTAATATAGAACCAAAGAGCCTTAATCTCACTGGCTTAACTTACTCAAATAATTGCAAAGGGGGTAATACCAAGAGATAAAATTCACAATAAATATTCTTTTTACCCCTTTATTACTTATAAAACTCGCCCCACCATTATAGAAAACCTTAATGAAATTTTTAGATTTTCTGTGTATTTTTATTTGGTATCTTTAAGTTATGAAAAACAGATCTTCAGGAAAATTTGCTGAAATTCAATCTTATTGGCATTAAAAATACAAGTCGCCGGCTCAAAGCCAATAACTTTTCACAAAAATACAAATATTTAGCCACAGTTCACAATTTATATTAATTTATATTACTTTTATTACTTATTTTGTGATTGTGTCATTTTTAAGCCTAACTCAATGGTTTGTTCAGTTTTGAGAGTCGGTGCGGAGAATTTGAGAACGATAATAAACGTAAGTATCGAACAGCGCCCCAACAAAGCCACAGGTTGAACTAATTATCAATAGACCGTTTAAGGAACTACCACTACCAAAAGTATCCAGGAAATGTATAATTTGTCCTGAGATATCGGAAATCATCCCCTGTAGCCCAGGAATGTAACTAAAAACCGATAAAACCAAAAGTACACCACCAAATAGGAATATGGGGGCAATAAAACTAAAAATGGTGGTTAAGATCAGGGAACGGAAAAAGTTCATTGTCAGACCAGGTTAGTGTGTAACTGGAGTAAGCGGCGAAAATTGCTGCTGCATAATGACTGCATGAATATGTTTCGCGCAGAGTCCCAAAGGAGCAAAGCCCACAATTTTATCCGCCACTTTCTACAATACTGGCGATCGCTCTGAGATCTTCATTTCGTCAAGAATCTTAAATTTTCATTAAATTACACGGGTAATGGTTATCCCAAGTGCATTGGCTATTTTTTGATGTTTAAAATCTGTAAAACCCTGAAATCATAAGGAAATATATCTCAGTGTCCAGATGACTGTAAGTAAAAACACTGTCAAAATTGGCTTAATTCCATAAGAAAAGCAGCAACATAAGTTAATAATCTCATAACTTCCTAACAAGGAAAGTGACCTGAAACCTTTGTATAAACCTGACCTGGCAAGGATTCTCCCTTCTACAATCTTTACCTCCAGTATGATGGTATTGTAGGAGGCATAATTGATCAAATCCGTAACTCACGGACTCTTTAACAATACTAAATTTACTATTTTTAGATATATATGGCTAAATCCAGTTTAGAATCATGGAGTCAGCGGTTGCTGACCGCGATTTTTTTAGGTGGACAAGTCTTGGTTCATCTCCTCCAAGGCAAAATTCACCGTCGCAACACCCTAGAACAGTTAGCAATAGTTGGACCAGACTCTTTCTTTATTGCTTTGTTAACAGCTATATTTGTAGGCGCTGTATTTACAATTCAAGTAGCAAGGGAGTTTATCAATTTTGGCGCTGGCAATCTCGTTGGCGGCGTTTTGGCGGTAGCATTGACGAGGGAACTTATTCCAGTATTAACAGCAGTAATTTTAGCAGGACGAGTAGGTTCAGCTTTTGCGGCTGAAATTGGAACTATGAAAGTTACCGAACAAATAGACGCGCTGTTAATGTTAAAAACAGACCCTATTGATTATCTCGTCATTCCCCGTCTTTTGGCTTGCTTTATTATGTTGCCAATTTTAACTTTGTTATCCCTGATAACAGGAATGTCTGGCGGTTTGCTAATTGCTACACGCATTTATAATCTTTCAGATACAGTATTTCTAGACTCGGCCCGTGACTTTCTCGATATCTGGGATATTGGTAAGGCTATGATTAAAGCCTCTTGTTTTGGAGTATTAATTGCTATTATCGGCTGTAGTTGGGGTTTAACAACTACTGGTGGCGCTAAAGGTGTGGGACAATCAACTACAACTGCTGTTGTTACCGCTTTATTGGTTATATTTATTAGTAATTTCTTTCTCTCTTGGATTATGTTTCAAGGTTTGAAACTGTAACTTACATTCTAGCCGAATAGGAATACCAGATTTTGACTAATTCATTCACTCCTAATGCCATTTCAACTGTAGAATTACAACCAAGTTACAATATTCCCATTGTCTTGGTCATTACTGCTATTCCTATGCTGTTAATACAACCCTGGATAGGAGCTATATTAACGCTATTGGGTTTGTTTTTGATGTTGCAAGCTGTAACACTCAAGTTTAAATTTACTGCTACTGATTTCGATCTCTATAGAGGAGAAAAGTTAATTCGTCGTTTTCCTTACCAAGAATGGCAAAATTGGCGGATATTTTGGCATCCTGTGCCTATTTTGTTGTATTTTAAGGAAGTTAACAGTATTCACTTTCTACCAATTTTATTTGACCCTAAAACCTTAAAATCTTGCTTAGAACAACGTTGTCCACGAATTGATTAGACTAATCAATTTAATTATATTAATTTTGTTTCGCGCC
>OMJF01000077.1 GCA_900299285.1 Anabaena sp. 54
AAGGTATGATTTTTTCTCACGCAGAGGCGCTCCAGTCGCAGAGGGTAAGAGTTTCATTTTTTTGATTTTTCAATTTCATACCCCAATTCAGCAACGCCGAATTAATAATTGGGCATTGGTGAATGAAGGTATGATTTTTTCTCACGCAGAGGCGCACAAGACCTCTGAGAGTAATAATTAGGACTTGCTGAATAAAACAAAACTAAAACCGTTTATTAATAAGCGGATTGCTGATTTTTGTCACAAAAAAGTGCAAGGTTTTGGCTAATGATATCTCAAAACAGTTGCATTTTTCGTTTGCAATATCCGTCTCATGGCAGTCTAGTCACGATAAAAATCCTGACATGGGATGATTTTGTAGTTATGGAATTGGCGGATACTGGTATTGGTATCGTCTTTAATAGCGCCGCATGATCATCAGCTTTTATCATGACTCATAAAATTGAGGTTCAATCTTTTAGGGGACTATCTGCACTCACCGCAGGTAATCGCCTCAAACAAGAAGGATATAATGAGTTATCATCTACCCAACATCGCCAAATCTGGGAAATTGCGCTAGAAATCTTTCAAGAGCCAATTTTTCTGCTTTTATTAGGCTGTGGTATCATTTACTTATTTTTGGGTGATGCTCAGGAAGCTTTAATTTTGTTAGGTTTTATCTTTTTTATTGTCGGCATTAACTTATACCAAGAACAAAAAACAGAAAAATCACTGGCAGCACTACGGGATCTTTCTAGTCCCCGTGCATTAGTCATTCGTGATGGAAAACGTCAACGCATTGCTGGACGGGAAGTAGTTCGTGAAGATGTGATTGTTTTGTCGGAGGGTGATAGAGTTCCAGCAGATGCTGTGGTGATATGGTCTACCCATTTGAGCATTGATGAATCGCTATTAACTGGGGAATCTTTACCTGTTCGTAAGCAATCTGTCAGGGATACCACTGATTTAGAAAACACTATCAGAAGCACCACACAGCACCGTCCCGGTGGTGAAGATTTGCCTTTTGTCTATTCGGGAACCCTGATAGTTCAAGGTCAAGGAATCGCCCAAGTCTATGCTACGGGTATGCAGACAGAAATGGGTAAAATTGGTAAGGCTTTGCAAACTGTAGCACAGGAAGACACGGTTCTGCAACGGGAAACTCGAAAAATTGTGGGTAAATTGACCTTTGCAGCGATCGCTATCTGCGTGGCTGTGATCGTTATTTACGGTGCAACTAGGGGCGATTGGCTACAGGGACTTTTGGCAGGTTTGGCGCTGGCTATGGCAATTTTACCTAATGAAATTCCTGTAGTATTGGCAATTTTCCTGGCTTTGGGGGCTTGGAGATTTTCCCAAGCTAGGGTTTTAACTCGGCGTGTCCCTGTGGTAGAAACACTGGGTTCTGCAACTGTTCTTTGTGTAGATAAAACCGGAACGCTGACTTTTAACCGGATGTCAGTTCAGCAATTATTTGTATATGAATCTACAACTTTAACACCGCAATTTTACGATGTTGCCCGCCATGAAAGAGAACCACTACCAGAAACTTTCCATGAATTAATTGAATTTGGGATTTTAGCCAGTCGCAAAGACCCCTTCGACCCCATGGAAAAAGCCCTGAAACAAGTGGGTGATGACTATTTAGCCAGAACAGAACATTTACATCAAGACTGGGAAATACTGCGGGAATATCCCCTGACAGGTGAATTATTGGCCATGTCCTGTGTGTGGCAATCTCCAGAGGATAAATTAATAGTTGCTACCAAAGGATCTCCCGAAGCGATCGCAGATCTATGTCATTTTAACACCCAACAAATCCAAGATTTGCAACAGCAGATTAATCAAATGGCCAGGGCTGGTTTGCGTGTTTTAGGTGTAGCAAAAGTCATTGGACAACATCAAAAAAACAAAACCCTCAAGTCTCTTCCCCAAGCCCAACATGACTTTGAATTTGCCTTTTTGGGACTGCTAGGTATGGCCGACCCCGTGCGTCCAACTGTAGCCCCAGCCATTGCCGAGTGTTACACCGCTGGTATACGAGTAGTAATGATTACACGAGATTATCCCGCCACAGCCCAAAATATTGCCCGCCAAATTCGACTAAAACCTGCCACAGAAGTGATTACCGGGGCAGAACTGGAAAAAATGCCAGAAGCTGAGTTACTATCTCGAATCCAAACCGTAAATATCTTTGCCCGGGTTGTTCCAGAACAAAAATTACTGATTGTTAATGCCCTGAAACGCTGCGGTGAAATCGTCGCTATGACCGGAGATGGCGTAAATGATGCCCCAGCCTTAAAAGCCGCAAATATTGGCATTGCTATGGGTGAACGGGGAACAGATGTCGCCCGTGAATCTGCGGATTTAGTATTGCTAGATGATGATTTTTCTGCCATTGTCCAATCTGTGAGGTTGGGACGGCGAGTATTTGATAACCTGAAAAAAGGCATGGCTTATACTTTGGCGGTTCATATCCCCATTGCAGGGATGTCTTTAATTCCAGTAATATTTCATTGGCCGCTGGTGCTACTACCTATTCACATTGCTTTTCTACATTTAATTATTGACCCGGCTTGTACTGTAGTATTTGAGGCCGAACCAGAAGAAACTAATATCATGCACCGTCCACCACGTAATCCCAGAGAGTCATTATTTAGCCGTCGGACTTTGAAATTAGCATTGCTGCAAGGGGTGAGTGTGTTGGTGGTGCTACTGGTTGTATTTGCTGTGGCTTTTTATTTTGGACATGGAGAATTTGATGCCCGCACTCTAGCTTTTACTACTCTAATTGTCTCTAACTTGAGTATGATATTAACTAATCGTTCTTGGTCGCGGACTATTCCCGAAATGTTACACACTCCTAATGCAGCACTTTGGTGGGTATTGGGTGGTGGTGTGGTGTTTATGGGACTGGTGCTTTATGTTCCTTTGTTACGCCATTTATTTCGGTTCTCTTTTCTGCATTTTGATGATTTACTAGTTAGTCTTATTTCCGGGGTGTTTAGTATTTTGTGGTTTGAGGGACTCAAAGTTTGGCGACGCAGATATTCATAATCATCCGCTTATTCAAATTCAAATAGCTTGAGATTGTTTGGTTTGTTGTGAAGGGTATGAGTATGTCCGGATTATTTAATCAAAAGCAAAAACTTCATGTTAATAATTGAAGAATTATTGAACGCAGATAAACGCAGATAAACGCAGATGACTTAATGGATTTACTTGACTTCTGTTACTCGCCAGCTTAGTTTTAGGTTAACCCAGAAATTCCAAATTGTGGCCACTGCGATCGCTATTAATTTAGCTATATACTGGTTCATACCTAAGTTATTGTAAAGAAAATTGACTACTAATGTTTGGATGATTATCCCAGCTAAACAGACGATGTTGAATTTCCAGAATCTTTTGAAACGCTGGCGTTTTCCTGTCTGTTTTCGGGAAATATCCCCAAATGTCCACAAATCATTCCAAAGAAAATTATTGAGAATTGCTACTTCGGCAGATAAAATTGTACTGCGAGTTAACCCCAAATTAATCACGGTACGTATGAGGTGAAATATGGTTAAATCTACAAATACGCCACTCAATCCTACCGCACCAAAACGGAGAAATCGCCCAACAGGAAAGTTTACTTTTTGAGTAATTTTTCCTATTCTTCCAGTGGATACCCGCAATCTGATTAAATGTTGAATATAGTCTAGATATTGTTTCCATGTGACTTTGCTTTCTCCCTGGCTGCGTTCCCGGAAGATGTAACCAGCTTCACCAATTTCCCTTATTTGTCCCCGGCCAATGACTTCTAACAGAATTTTATATCCTATGGGATTAAGTGTGGTATTAGCGATCGCCTTTCGTCGTACCATAAAATAACCACTCATTGGGTCAGATACTCTACCCACAACTTCTGGTAAAATCACCAATCCCAACACTTGCGCCCCACGTGATAAAAAGCGTCTAATTACACTCCAGCTACTTACACCACCTCCCTCGACATGACGACTAGCTACTGCTAAATCTGCTCCCTGTTCAATTTTCTGCCATAATTGGATCAGCACTTCTGGAGGATGTTGCATATCTCCGTCAATTACACCTAATATACTCCCTCTGGCAGCTTGCCAGCCACGAATTACCGCCGAAGCTAGTCCCCGTTCTTCTTGACGACGCATGACCCGTAATTGGGGATAATCTGATATGAGATTTTGCGCTACTTCCCATGTCCGGTCTGGGCTATCATCATCCACTACAATTAGTTCATAATTACCAGGAATAGTTTTATCCAATAACCCACTCAAGATATTAACTACATTTTCGATGTTATCACGTTCTTTATATGTAGGAATTACTATAGATAGCAGTATGATATTGTTTTCGTTCTTAGGGTCCTGTGTCAGTTCAGAAATTCTCAATGCACGGCAGGGAACTGATAATAGGGAATTTGATGAGTTTGGATTCATAAAGTAAGTGGTAAATTTTAAATTGCTAAATTGTTTGTAAGTAGTCGTGCAAAATAAATTTCATATTTAGGAGAGGGAACTCTTAACAGGGAACAGGTAAGGAGTAGAGAGATTTTTGTTTTCAATAACTATAATTGATTCAAGAACTTTGATTCTAATTTCAGTCTATTTGTTCTGATTTTACCACTAATTTAACTTCTGGATAAGTGCTTTTGCTTGTTCGGTAATTGCAGACCAATTTTCCTCTAATATCCATTTTTTTGGGAATAATTCCCCACTTAAACCTACAGCTATTGCCCCAACTTTTAAAAAATCTTCAGCATTTTCTAAGGTTACACCCCCCGTAGGAATTAAGGGAATATGCCCCAGGGGTGCTTGTAAACTTTTGATGTAATTAGTTCCTCCCACTGCTTGGACGGGAAACACTTTCACACAAGTGGCACCATAATTCCAAGCGGTAATAATTTCTGTTGGTGTCAATGCACCGGGAATTATCGGTATATTTGCGGCTACTGCGGTTTTAATCATGACGGGATCAGTATGGGGAGTAAAGAGAAATTGACACCCACACGCGATCGCTTCTTGTAATTGCTGGACGTTAAATAAAGTACCAGTACCAATCAGACAGTCCGGTAATTCAGTGCGGAGTTGGGAAATTAACTCTGGTGCCTGATCACTATTCCAGGTAATTTCAATTAGTCTCATACCCCCAGTTGCCACCGCTAAAGCCATTTTTTTACCCCAGTCCATTTTTGGGGCGCGAACTACAGCGATCGCTCGGTGTATTTTTAATTGTGATAACCAAACTTGATTAAGCATTTTCACTAATACATAGTAATAAATAAAGATGTTCCTCTTTCTGTAATTTAGACTTCATGAATTTTACGAGCAGTAAGTAAAAAGTCTCATTAATGGTAAAATAACTAAAGTAGCATGAATAAATAAGTTTAATTAACAATGAATCGCATTTTTTGGATTACTGCTTTAATTGCCTTTATTAACTCCTTGAGTTTTACAATTTTAATCCCCATTATTTATCTTTATGGTAAACAATTTGGTTTAAATGATTTCCAAACTAGTTTATTGTTTTCTACCTACTCTATTGCTCAATTTTTTGCCACTCCTGTAATTGGTAAACTTTCTGATAGATTTGGGCGTAAACCATTATTAATAATTAGTTTAGCAGGAACAGTAATTGCTAACACTATAGCCGGTACTACCACAACAGCAATTTTACTATTTTTCGCCAGATTTTTAGATGGAATTACCGGGGGAAATGCTGCCGTTGCTCAAGCGGTTATTTCTGATGTCACCATGCAAAAAAATCGCGCTCAAGCCTTTGGAATTTATGGTGCAGCCATGGGATTAGGCTTTATTATCGGTCCGGTTATTAGTTTATTAGCACAGCAAATTTCTTTAGGAACAGCATTTTTAGTCTCTGGTGCAGTTGCTATGATAGCCATGTTAATGACCATATTCTTATTACCAGAAACTTTAGAAAACAAAGCTCCAAAATTTAGTAATATTTTCGATTTAGGATTGGAAAATTTAATTAAAGGGTTTGCTATTCCAGGAGTCGGCATTTTACTATTAATTAACTTTTTAACCGGGACAACATTTACCATGTTTACCTATGCCTTTCAACCCTATTTTATTCAAGTTCTACATCAAAATAATCAATCTTTAACTCTGCTATTTCTAGTATTTGGCACTTTAGCAGTAATTATGCAGACTTGGGGAATATCGGTTCTCCGTCCTAAATTTAATGTCGTCAAGATGTTATTTTTAGGTTTATTCGTTCGCAGTTTATCATTTGTCTTAATGCCCCTTTGGCCTAGTATCACCTATTTTGTCATAGTGAGCATATTATTTGCTTTGTTTAATGCCCTCGTTCAACCTATGATTAGTACATTAATTTCTCTTAATGCTAAACCACAAGATCAGGGAACTGTTTTAGGATTAAATTCATCTTATTTAAGTATTTCTAATGGTATTGGTCCAGTGATAGCAGGTATGATTGTTAAACAATCCCAACCGATCACTTATGGCTATCCTTTATACATAGCAGGTATTTTGACGTTTCTGGTTTTGGCCTTAGCAATAGCTACACGCAAAAGATACGGTACTGCTATTTAATCGGTGAAATATAACCTTTTAACCCATATTAAAGCAGGATTTAATGAAAATAAGTATTAAATAAACTTAAATAATTGTCAACCAAAATTTATTCATATCCTTGAAAACAATTGTGGAAGCCAGATTTTTACTATTTTGTAGAAAATGTTACTTGTTGCAGTATCTTGTCAAGAATAGTACCTTCCTGTAATATAAATTATTGGTTGTAAAAAGTTTACAATGAGTTTTTTCCCTGATCAATTCAATATTCCAACAATAACTACACCAGGTAAAAATATGCTGTTTTTTTTGAAGTTGATTGATTACTTATTAGCTGCAGTTGCGATCGCATCATTTGCTATTATTTATTTTGATTCTAGCAATCAAGAATATGTCATCGCGGCCTCCGTTGCTTTAACCCTTGCTATTGGTTTGTTTATCTTCAATAGACAATCAGTAAATAGCGCCAAAAAGAAAGCAGAAAAAAATCAAATGTCAAAAAAAGCTAAACTTTATACCTCTTTGCTAAATAAAGATACGCAATTAGACCATAACACAATTTTGCCAGCCCGAGCCAAAGCTTTAGAATATTGTCAAGACTTGATTGACGATTATAAAAGTTCTAGGGATCTTAACAGAACTTTATACTACGTTTTGCAAATTTCTACGGTTATTTTATCAGGTGTGACACCAATTTTAGTGCTAGTTGATAAATTAGAATCAGGACAGCCGTGGTTAAAATGGCTACCTGTTATTTGTCCAGCAGTTGCTTCCATTGTGGCTAGTGTCGTCACATCATTTCCCTTTGAAAAAAATTGGATGGCTGCTAATACAGCCGTGGAATTACTAGAATCAGAGCAGGAGAAGTTTATTTTAGGAATCACTCCAGCCTATCGTTGTTATGACATTTTAGAGGAAGATAAACAACAACAAAAAATTAGCCAGGCTGTAGAATTATTTATTAATCAAGTCAATAGCATTCACCTGCCGCAAGTACAACAAAAAACTGATTCAGACTCCGCAAATACAGAAAAACAAGACTCACCAAAACCCGAAGAAGCAACTACAGAACAAAAGTAGTCCCCCAATAGGGACTAATTGGGTGCAGATTCTGCACCCGAATGTCAGTTATCCCTGACATTGCAGTTTAGAGTCAAAAAATAGCTAGAACAGAAAAAAACTGCACAACAATTAAGGTTTTACGGAATTTACAACAGTCAATCAGGAATTTAGAAGAAAAGATCCACAATGCCTTAAAATTTGACACTGGGAGCAAAAATATCTGCCGCCCCTGTTCACTGTTAATATAGGAGTCTTGTTGTGGATTTATCTCTTATTCCTGCCCAACCCAAACCAGGTGTACTTAACGTCTTAATTGAAATTGCTGGTGGGAGTAAAAATAAATATGAATACGATAAGGATTTACAAGCATTTGCCCTAGATCGGGTTCTCTATTCTTCGGTAAAGTATCCTTATGACTATGGTTTTATACCTAACACCTTGGCTGACGATGGCGATCCTTTAGATGGTATGGTGATCATGGATGAGCCAACTTTCCCTGGTTGCATTATTGCTGCTAGACCAATTGGTTTTTTAGAAATGATTGACGGTGGTGATCGTGATGAGAAAATTCTTTGTGTTCCCGTCAAAGATCCGCGCTATGCTCATGTAAAGTCCCTCAAAGATGTATCCCCCCACAAATTGGAGGAAATTGCGGAATTTTTCCGTAGTTATAAGAATTTGGAGAAAAAGGTTACGCAAATTCTCGGTTGGCAAGATGTGGAAAAAGTAGCCTCCTTAGTAGAAAAGTTTATTAAGGCTGCTCAAGGATAATCTAGCATTTACCATGCGAGTGAGGTACAAAAGGTCAGAATTAAACGCAGATAAACACGGATAAACACAGATGATTTTGTACCTCATTAGACAAGGATTCGCTATATAATCTGGGTAATGGTAATATCAATTACTAATTACCCCCTAAATCAATAATTGTGGAATCATTAATCACAAATATTGATCTGAGTTGGAAAAATCTTCCTGGTTGCAAAAAAATTTTTAATCCCAATGCAGCGTACTTTCTTGTTAGCAAAAATTCATAACTGTACCCTCACAGGAGCAAATATTAACTATGTGGGTAGTATCAGCATTGACGAAATTCTCTTAGAAAAAGCTGGTATCTTTCCCTATGAGCAAGTACAAGTAGTGAACATTGCTAATGGTGAGCGTTTTAATACTTATGCTATACCAGCACCCGCGAATTCAGGAGCTATAGAATTAAATGGAGCAGCGGCTCGCTTAGGTGTAGTAGGCGATCGCTTGATTATCATGACATACGCACAGTTTACCTTGGAAGAGTTAAAATGTTACTCTCCTACTGTTGTGATTGTGAATGCAAAAAACCACTTGTTAGAAGTGCGAAATTATGCTTCTGGGGAAGTCAGGGAAGAGGTGTAAGTCCTGTTGTTATTTACAGCTATTTTCAGGTAAATAAACTACAAACCGACCTCTCTGGTAAACCTCTCTTCTTGCAGGAGAGAGGCTTTGATTTACTCCCCTTACCTGGTAGGGAAGGGGCTGGGGGTTAGGTCTAATAATTGTGGCTCAAATACATGAAAACTGCTGTAAGGTAGTGTGTAAACCATTCCTTTGCTAAATTTGCTACGGCCGCCAATTTACCTGGTTCTGGAAATAAATGTGTAGCCCCAGGAACAATCTCCAACCGTTTGATTGAGCGTAACTGTGTCAGTGCATCTTCATTAATCGCTATTACAGGCAGATCATCTCCACCAACAATTAACAATGTTGGCGCTTTCACCTCAGATAATGCTGAACCAGCTAGGTCAGGTCGTCCACCACGAGAAACAATAGCTTTCACAACTTCCCCCCGTTTTGCAGCGGCTACAAGAGCCGCACCTGCTCCCGTACTAGCACCAAAGTAACCTATCTTGAGTTGTTGGGTATCGGGGTTCTGTAGTAGCCAGTCCGTAGCTCCAACTAAGCGAGACGCTAACAAACCAATATCAAAGCGTAAATGTCTTGTCCGCAGGTCAATTTCCTCCTCTTCCGTAGTCAGCAAATCAAGTAATAAAGTTGCCAGTCCTGCTTGTTCTAATACCTCAGCAACATAACGATTACGGGGACTGTAACGACTGCTACCACTACCATGAGCAAATAAAACTATCCCGATAGCACCATGGGGGATCACCAAATTACCCTCTAACGTGACATCACCTGTGATCACTGATACCAGTTGCTCCTGGGGGTTCTGTATTAATGTTCTATCCATAACAAATAAATCAGCAATTACTTGTGCTATTAACCCGATAATTCCTTTTTAGTAATTCCCATAATTCTATACATCCATCTTTAAATCTATTTTAAAATAACTCTCAAGACAATAGGGTTGTGTTCTTAGTATAAGTAGTCAAGTAGTCGTACAAAATAAATTTCATATTCGGGAGAGGAAACAGGAAAGGAATGCGGTTATTTATGTTTATTAAGTAAAAAAATGTGCAATTAATTTTGTTTAGGTACTGAATAAACAATTTTCCCTAAATCACTTTTTCATCAATATCTATCTTTAGATAGATGACACGGACTTTCTTTTAATTTATTGTAACTTTGATTACATCAAAACGCACAACGGTTATTACATCACCAGTATTATGACCCGTTTATACACAAAAAAAGTTAGTCTCAAAAAAGAGGTAGCATTTTTATTATGAATAGTCTTTCTAAACTACTAATTGTACTTATTTCTTTGACTACAACAGTTACTTATAATTTTTCTCTCCAACAACTTGGGAATATTGGTCAAATTAGCTTTGCGCAAGAACAAAATACAGATTTAGGAGCTAAAAATAATTATTACAATGGTATTAAAGTTATAGAAAAATTAGGAGATTGGCGTAACCAAGAAAATAATATTCCTTACTCAGAACCCGTAATTATTAAAGATGATTTTGGTAGTAGCGAAGTAATGGTCTTTGATAGAAATTATATTACAAAAAGGCAGCAGTTCACTCCCAATGGGTATACATTGACAGTTCAAACACAATGGACTTCTGAATATATAACCGTTTATGCGAGTATACAGCGTGTACAGTGTGGGTTATTTGCTATTATTTGTACGTCCGTAGCAGAAAGAGAAGAAAAGTTAATAGGTAATAAATTAGAAGTTTTAATTGACGGTAAATCTTATACTGTATATGGCAACAAAGGTCAATTTATTGTAAACGATGATTTATCAAGAGCGTTATTCAATGCACCTGAAAAAGAATCTAAAATCAGAATTATTATTGATGAAAATAAATTTATAGATAATGCAATTGGAATTGGCACAGTAAAAGCATGGAGAAAAGTATACCAACCAACAGGAAACGAAAATACTAGTAAAAATATAACCATTTCCCCAAGTAATCAAACTTTTGAAAAAAAAAGACATAGAAACTATAGTCTCTCAATCAATTCCTGGTATTGTAAAAATCACCTCAAAAGGGGGTAGTGGAACTGGGTTTATTATTGGAAAAGAGGGATACATATTAACAAATAGGCACGTAATTCTCAAAGATAAATCACCAAATATTTCTTTTTATGATGGACAGGAGAAAACTGGTGAAGTTATAAATATAGATAGAAAAAGAGATTTAGCCTTAATTAGGGTTAACATAAAACCTAATTCTTATCCAGCACTTCCAATGTGTATAACTCCAAAACGTCAGGTTGGTGCAGAAGTGATAATAATAGGTAATCCTAGCGAAGTTGCAGGAATAAAATTAACTAATTCTGTTAGTAAAGGCATTATCAGTGGTTTTCGCAGCAATGAAGAACAAGAAATGATCCAAACTGATGCTTCAATTAATCCCGGTAACAGCGGCGGACCAATGATAGATAAAACCGGACACGTAATCGGTATAGTTAACGCCAAAATTATTAATTACGGAATCGAAGGAATAGGTTTTGCTATTCCCCTTTTTGAAGCCATACCATCTTTAGGAATTAAATTCATATCAGATAGAAACACAAAAGTAGATGATTGTGGAATAACAGTAACCTCATTAAATTAAAACAATAATTAAAAATTTGTCATTCAGTCAGTCGAAATAGAGTTTGCTGAATAAACGTAAAACAAATATGATGGTTAATTTGTGCATTGCCTAAGTCATACAGTGAATTTCACCTGAATGAGGTACAATTTTAGCGGGCAAGATGCCCGCACCACAAGATTTTTGTCATTAATATCTGTACTTTGTGAATATCGGAAACTACTGTAAAATATCCATCTTCATCCTCGACATCCTGATATGGCTAACGCCACGCTTCGCTATCAGACAATTAGAAGCTCACAGAGATAAACTACTGAACAGGTTACTGATTTCCTCAAGTTTAGCACTGACTACACCACTGCTGAATAATGTAGCAGCTTTATCTATGCCCGCTTGCATACCTGGAGAAATACCACTACGCCATAAATAAAAACCACCATTCCATAAAGCTGTTTGTAGTAGTTCGCCGGCTTTTCCCGTCAAAACCCCTTGCAAATCATTGATTAGTTCTGAGGTAGTAGTTAGAGGTACATTTTTAGTTATAAAACCATATTCACGGGGTACGAGTTGTAACCGAGTTAATTCATCTGGATTTAATGAAGATAAGCCAATAATAGCTGTGCGATCGCGTGGTAAATCACAACTACCCTCTAAACCTTTAATAAAAGTATATTCCCTCACCCCACGTAACTCTAAAGCTTCATGAAATATTGCTTCCGTAGGAGGGTGAACAAAACCGGCGATAATATGAGCATCACCAGCATAGGGACACCAAATTAACTCCATGGTTGCTAATGGTGGACGTTTACCCAATTCCTCACGATATGACCACAAAATTTGATTGAGGGGGAAATGCTTTGGGGTGTAAACAAAGCCAATTCCTGTTGTTTCAAAGACCTGCTGGGTTTGTTCTAGTGTTAAACTAGTCCAATCTATTCCTAAACCTTGCCAAATTTCCATTAAAGGTAGACCGTATTTTGTTGGTAGACGATCTCCCCCGTGCATAATTACAGCTTGTCCCGCAGCAGCTAATAATAAAGCCGTAATGACATTAATCGGTGCTGTACGAGTTCTACCATCATAGGGTATACCTAAAATAATTACAGGTTGTCCTATTGATTGCAACTGTGGACCGAGTTCATAGTAAGCGTCTAACATTCCCGCTACCTCTGCTCCCGTGGCACGTTTAATACGGTGAGCAATTAAAAATGCACCAATTTGTACAGGTGTAGCTTCATTTAATAACATCATTCTTGTAGCCATGGACGCTTCATCACGGGTTAAATTCTGTGATGTGTGATTTCCGCTACCTACTTTTTGGATAAATTCTCTAAATTTAGTCATTAGTCATTGCGGGAATATTATTCTTGACAAGTTGCCAAAAGTGCTGTATGGGAGGAATCTGAAGACGGTCATAAGTTGTTACCATCACTACCCGACGAGTTAAACCAGAATTATCGGCTAAATTGCTATTTTCAGCTAGGGGACGAACTGCAAGAGTAGGATCATTTTTAGATTCTATTAATGCTGACTGGGGAAGTAAAGCAATCAGTTCTCCTTGACGAACTACCCCCCGAAAAGACTCTAAGGTATTTACTTCTAAAGCTGCGAGGAGTTTGGTTGACCTACTGTCAAATTTATCCTGAATGAGACGCTGCATCCCATAGCCTTCTTTAAATACTACTTGACGATAGCGAATTAATTCTAACCAAGGGATAGATTCATATTTAGATAGGGGATGATTAGCAGCGACTAAAACTTCTATTGGTTCATCGTATAGCACTTCTACCGCCATTTCCTTACCCGTGATTAAAAAGCGATTGTGCATAACAATTGCTAAATCTACTAAACCATCTTTGAGGACTTTAAGCGAGCGATCGCTTCCTAATGATGTTACCCGTAATTGTACCTCCGGGTAATCATGGCAAAATTTTTGTAACACTGGTGGTAGATAAGAAGCACAAACAGAATGAATTACTGCAATACATAATTCTGGTTGCTTTCCCCCGATTAAATCCGTTAACTCTTGTGTAGCAGATTCCCATTCTTGACAAATTTTCTGGATACGGGGAAGTAAACGTTCACCGCCTAAAGTTAATTTAGCATGGGTACTGCGGTGAAACAATTCTACCCCCAAATTTGCCTCTAGTCCCTGAATTTGCCTACTAATGGTAGATTGAGTTACACCACATTGTTTTGCAGCTTGTTGAAAACTGCCAGTTTGTGCGATCGCCAAAAAGGCTTGCAACTGCTCTAAACGCATTTTGATTTAGCCTGATGATATATGATAAATTTAACGGCATAAATTCCGTTAAATTTTAATTTAACTAATTTTTCATTCAGTATTTACCTCACACAACTAAACTAGTATAAATACTAGCTAATACTCAAGTGTTCAGTTACTCTGATAGAGATTATTGAAGAAAGTTTCCCTCAACGAGGATCTTAAACTGTTTTCACAAACACAGAACCAGCTTCAATCTTTGTTTGGTAAATTTTGAGGGGCTTTTTAGCCGGCCTTTGTTTTACCTTACCATCACGAGCAAACTCAGCGCCATGACAGGGACAGACAAATTTATTTTCTTTTGCTTTCCAGTCAATAGTACAACCTTCATGAGAACAAGTAGGATTAACAGCGACTAAACTTTTAACATCTTTTGATGTTCCCACCACCAATACAGCACCAATGGGCGAATTTTCCGCCAATAATTGACCAGTTTTGTCTAATTGTGCCACAGTACCGATTTTTTGCCAGCCATTCTTAGCAGTATTAGATGTAGAACTAGGTGCTGCGGTTGTTTCAGGAGAACAAGCCGCAATTGCTATAGGTAGAGAACTAGCTAAAAAACCCAATCCTACCCAGTTGATAAATTCCCGACGTTTCATAGTTGCCTTTAATAATACCTGATTTATCACCAAATATATATTAAGACCGCCAAAATTTGATCAAAGTTTTGTATTTTCACACCCTAGTCAAATCAAAAAACCTTAAATCTCTCACTCTCAGTACCGGAAACCTCTCTGCGTGAGACAAATTACTATCTTCATACAGGAACCCATTAAAATTTATAAAAGCTCATTTGTAAAAAAAGGCGTTGCTCAAGTCAGGTAGGAAATTTAGAAATTCAAAATTTGAAACTTTGCGTCCTTGCTCCTTTGCCTCTAACGTACTTCGTACTTCGCTTCGCTAAGGCACCAAATCAATATCATATCCCAATTCAGCAACGCCGAAAAAAATTTTTAGTTTATGTAGTAATAGCAATTAGGATATCCGTTTTTTGTAAAAATACTCAAATTTAGTAACGTAGTATACAAACTGTTATAAAAAATCGCCCTAAGTTATCAATATCGCCACTGTTACAAACACAAATCAGGAAACTACTATTAGTTATTTCCCCAAAGTGGTAAATACAGAAGCGATAAAAGGGTACACAGTTAATTAAGTCCTGTCTCCCAAGAAAAAACCATGATAGAAACAGCAGCTACCACAGAAAAACTGAATAAATTCGAGAAATTCAAAGCCGAAAAAGACGGACTCCTAGTTAAAAATGAAATAGAGCAGTTTGCGCAAATCGGTTGGGAAGCACTAGACGAAAATGACCTTAACCATCGCCTAAAATGGTTAGGTGTATTCTTCCGTCCAGTGACCCCCGGTAAATTCATGATGCGAATGCGGATACCTAATGGTATTCTCACTAGCAATCAATTATCAGTTTTAGCAGAGGTAGTGCAGCGTTACGGTGACGACGGCAGCGCTGACATTACTACTAGACAGAATATACAACTACGCGGCATAAAAATTCAAGATATTCCAGATATCTTTAATAAATTTAACAAAGTCGGATTGACTACTATCCAATCTGGAATGGATAATATCCGTAATATTACAGGCGATCCTGTAGCAGGATTAGATGCAAATGAGTTTTATGATACCAGAGAATTAGTCCAGCAAATCCAGAATACACTGACTAACAACGGTGAAGGTAATCCAGAATTTAGTAATCTTCCTCGGAAATTCAACATTGCAATTACTGGGGGAAGAGATAATTCAGTTCATGCAGAAATTAACGATTTAGCCTTTATTCCCGCTTTTTCAGTAAATAAAGAGCAAATACCAGTCTTTGGCTTTAACGTCATTGTCGGTGGTTTATTTTCCGCCAAACGTTGCGAAACAGCCATGGCTTTAAATGTTTGGGTATCTCCTGCCGATGTTGTATCATTATCCAAAGTCATTGTCGAGATATTTCGAGATCATGGTTTACGTGCAAACAGACAAAAAGCCCGGTTAATTTGGCTACTTGATGAATGGGGGATAGAAAGATTCCGTTTAGAAGTAGAAAAGCGTTTTGGTAAATCATTATTACCCGCAGCAGCGAAAGATGAAATTGACTGGGAAAAACGGGATCATCTAGGCATATATAAACAAAAACAAACAGGACTTAACTACGCAGGTTTAAATATTCCCGTCGGGAGATTATCTGCTCATGATATGTTAGAAATTGCCCGGTTAGCCGAAGTTTACGGAAGTGCAGAAATCAGATTTACCGTCGAGCAAAATATCATCATTCCCAATATTCCCGATAGCAGTTTAACAGCATTTTGCACAGAAGAGATATTAGAGAAATTTGCAGTTAACCCTGGCTTATTAATGGGATCATTGGTATCATGTACTGGCGCACAATTTTGTAATTTTGCCTTAATAGAAACCAAAAATCGCGCCTTAGAAATGGTTAAATCATTGGAATCTGAATTAACCTTATCACATCCGGTGCGAATTCATTGGACAGGATGCCCAAATTCCTGTGGACAGCCCCAAGTAGCAGATATTGGTTTAATGGGAACTAAAGTCCGTAAAAATGGGCAAATGTTAGAAGGCGTAGATATTTATATGGGTGGAAAAGTAGGGAAAGACGCACATTTAGGAACTTGCGTAAAAAAAGGTATTCCTTGCGAAGACTTACAACCCATATTAAGAGAAATACTAATTACTCAATTTGGGGCAAAATTGAGAGAACCAGCAACAGTTTAACCTCATAAACTAGACATCAAATCAGCCGCGTGTATCTGCGTTTATCCGCGTTTGATAAATCATTAATTTCGGCAATTTCATAATTGTCCATAGATTGTCATAACCAATTTTTCAAATATTTTGAACCAGAGAAAAAATGCTAAAAGGATTATTTTCGCTTCAAGGACGTTATCGAATTTTACATCAAACATGGTTGGCATTTTTCCTAACATTTGTTTGTTGGTTTAACTTTGCACCCTTCGCAACCACAATTGGTAAAGAATTACATTTAGCACCAGAACAGATTAAAACATTAGGAATTTGTAACCTAGCATTAACAATTCCGGCGCGGATTATTATTGGGATGTTATTGGATAAATTTGGTCCAAGAATTACCTATTCCCTATTATTAATGTTTGCTGTTATTCCCTGTTTAGCAACAGCATTAGCCCAAGACTTCAACCAATTAGTAATTAGTCGGTTATTAATGGGAATAGTTGGTTGTGGGTTTGTTGTTGGTATTCGCATGGTAGCCGAGTGGTTTCCGCCGAAAGAAATGGGAATTGCTCAAGGTATTTATGGTGGTTGGGGTAACTTTGGAGCATTTGGAGCAGAATTTGCATTACCAACAATTGCCATTGCAACTAGCTTTTTAGATGGTGGCTTATCAAATTGGCGTTTAACGATAGCATTAACAGGAATTATTACCGCAATTTACGGATTATTCTATTATCAAAGCGTGCAAGATACACCCCATGGTAAAGTTTATCAAAAACCCAAGAAACATGGCTCATTAGAAGTAACTTCCATTAAAAGTTTTTGGGCGATGATTGTTTCTAATTTTGGTTTAATATTCGCCTTGGGTTTATTAGCTTGGCGCTTAGAACAAAAGAAAATTCATTTTCTCACCCTCAGCCAAATGTATATAGTTTGGATTTTCTTAGCAGGATTATTTGCTTATCAAAGTTACCAAGCATATCAAGTCAATCAAGAATTATTAACAGGACAAAAAACCTACCCAGCAAATCAACGTTATCAATTTGGACAAGTAGCATTATTAGAATTTACCTACATTACCAACTTTGGTTCAGAACTAGCAGCGGTTTCCATGCTACCTGCATTCTTTGAAAAAACCTTTGGCTTAGAACACGTTCTCGCTGCAATGATTGCATCTATTTATCCATTTCTTAACTTATTTTCTCGTCCCAGTGGCGGTTTAATTTCTGATAAATTAGGTTCGCGTAAATGGACAATGACCATTATTTCTGCTGGGATTGCAATTGGCTACTTAATGGCACATTTCATCAACAAAGATTGGCCTATTCCCCTCGCAATTGCAGTCACAATGTTTGCTGCTTACTTTGCTCAAGCTGGTTGTGGTGCAACCTACGGAATAGTCCCATTAATCAAAAAAGAAGTAACAGGACAAATAGCTGGAAACGTTGGCGCTTACGGTAACTTTGGTGGCGTAGTTTATCTAACAATCTACAGTTTAACCGACCCATCAACCCTATTTGCCACAATGGGAATAGCCGCCATGATTTGCGCCTTCATGTGTGGATTCTTCCTCAAAGAACCCAAAGATTCATTTGCATCTGATAATGAAAATGAAGCAGAAATAATTAATCATCAATCTGTTTTAATATCAGAAGAATAAATATCTCATACAGAGGCGCGAAAGTAAGAACATAAAGAAAGCAAAAACATCCTGAAAACATTTCTACTCTCTGCGCCTCTGTGCCTCTGCGTGCAATAAAAAATCCTAAAATCATGAATGAATTTACCAAAACACTTTGTCCTTATTGTGGTGTTGGTTGCGGGTTAGAAGTTTCTCCTCCAGCCCAACATGGAAAAGCCACAAATCGAGATGATCAAGGAATTCCTATTTGGCGAGTTAGAGGTGATAAATCCCATCCTTCTAGTCAAGGAATGGTATGTGTTAAAGGCGCGACAATTACTGAATCTTTGGATAAAAATAGATTGTATCATCCTATGGTGCGCGATTCTTTAAATCAAGAATTTCGGCGCGTAAATTGGAATGAAGCTTTTGATATTATTACCCAACGGATTCAAACATTGCAATTAAATCAAGCCACAGATTCTATCTGTATGTACGGTTCTGGACAATTCCAAACCGAAGATTATTATATTGCTCAAAAGTTACTCAAAGGTTGTTTAGGAACTAATAATTTCGATGCTAATTCCCGGTTGTGTATGTCTAGTGCGGTATCTGGGTACATTCAAAGTTTTGGCGCTGATGGTCCTCCTTGTTGTTACGATGATTTGGAATTAACTGATTGTGCTTTTTTAATTGGCACAAATACGGCTGAATGTCATCCAATTATTTTTAATCGCTTGGAAAAATATCATAAGAAAAATCGTCGTGTTAAAATAATTGTGGTTGATCCTCGGCGCACTCCTACCGCAGAAGCAGCCGATTTACATTTAGCTATTCGTCCAGGTACGGATATTGATTTATTAAATGGTATTGCCCATTTATTAATGAAATGGAATTATATAGATCCGGTTTTTATTGATGATTGTACTAGCAATTTTTCGGCTTATGCGGAAGTAATTCGCCATTATTCACCAGAGGTTGTCGCTATTCGTTGTGGTATTAGTATTCAAGATTTAGAAACTGCTGCTAAATATTGGGGAAAATCAAAATCTGTACTTTCTTTATGGTCAATGGGTGTTAATCAATCTTCGGAAGGTACGGCTAAAGTTAGAACTATTATTAATTTACATTTGATGACCAAACAAATCGGTAAACCCGGTGCGGGTCCTTTTTCTTTGACTGGTCAACCTAATGCTATGGGTGGCAGAGAAGCGGGAGGTTTATCACATTTATTGCCCGGTTATCGGTTAGTAAAAAATCCACAGCACCGCTCAGAAGTTGAGGCTTTTTGGGGTCTAGAAACAGGTCAAATTTCTCCTGTTCCGGGTTTGACTGCTTGGGAAATGATTACTGGTTTGGAAACTGGAAATGTCGGTTTATTATGGATTGCTGCTACTAATCCTGCTGTGAGTATGCCAGATTTAGAACGTACTAAACAAGCTTTATTAACATCTCCTTTTACTATTTATCAAGATGCTTATTACCCCACAGAAACATCGGCTTATGCTCATGTTTTATTACCTGCTTCCCAATGGGGTGAAAAAACCGGAGTTATGACTAATTCTGAAAGAAGGGTAACTCTATGTTCGGCTTTTCGTCAACCCCCCAGGGAAGCAAAACCTGACTGGCAAATTTTTGCAGAAGTGGGAAAACGATTGGGTTTTGCTGATAAGTTTAATTTCCAAAATTCGGCAGAAGTTTATCAAGAATTTGTCCAGTTAACTCGTCAGCGTCCTTGCGATATGTCTGGTTTAAGTCATCAGTTTTTAGCTGCACAAGGTCCAACTCATTGGCCTTATTCACAGGGTAGTAATTCAGAAACTAAACGTCTATATACGGATTTACGTTTTCATACCCCTGACGGCCGCGCTAAGTTTGGTGCCTATTATTCAAAAGGACTTTCTGAACCTCCTGATGAAAATTATCCTTTTATATTAACTACTGGTAGATTATACGGTCATTGGCACACACAAACACGCACTGGCAGAATTGAGAAAATTCGCAAACTGCACCCCCAACCGTTTATCGAAATTCATCCCCGTGATGCCGCTGGTTTAGGTATGATTGATAATCAGTGGTTAGAAGTGCGATCGCGTCGTGGTACAACTAAGTTCCCTGCTAAGATTACAAAAGCTATTTCTCCCGGTACTGTCTTTGTCCCTATCCACTGGGGTAAACTATGGGCTGATGACGCGGAAGCTAATACGCTTACTCATTCAGAAGCCTGCCCTGATTCCCTGCAACCAGAATTAAAGGCCTGTGCTGTACAATTAATCCCCATTCCTGTAGAATCTAATCTGCAAAATTATCAACTTCAATCGTCCCTGTGGTAAACTCTGGCATTGCTGAATTGAGGTATGAAAATCAAATATTCTAGTTCTTAAACTCTTACTCTGGAGCGTCCTGTGCGCCTCTGCGTGAGAAAAAATCATACCTTCATGGCTATTCGTTAATAAGAAAACATCTTACTTTACCACGAAGCGATCGCCATTTACAAAGACTAGAAGAATTAAAAACAGCGAATTGAAGAATCTTTACCTTTAGTAGATTTTAGTAGGTTTTATTAAACGGTACTAGCTTTTAAAACTGTACCCACCATACATACCTTGTCTAAACTTGCACCATTTAACTTAACAGTATCTAATTCCGCACAAAGTAAATTTGCTCCAGTTAAATCCGCTCCTGCTAAATTAGCCCCTCGCAAATCAGCTTCTTCAAGATTCGCTTCAGTCAGTAAAGCTCCTCGCAAATCTGCACCGCTTAAATCTGCACATTTGAGATTAGTCCTCGTCAAATTAGCACCTCGTAAATCTGCACATCGTAAATCACTACCGTGTAAATTTACGCCTGCTAAATTAGCACCACTTAAAAAAGCACCGGCTAAAGAGGCATCATTCAGCACTGCTCCCATCAAGTTACTACCCCGCAAATTGCTACCACGTAAATCTGCACCAGTCAAATCAGCTTGCATTAAGTTTGCACCCATTAAATTCGCCCGCAAGTCAGTTTGTTGCAGATTTGCACCCATTAAGTTTGCCCCGGCAAAATGGCCACCCTCCAATTGAGAACCAGTAAAGTTAGTCCCTACTAAATGCGCCCCTGTTAAATTTATCTTTCTTAGATCTAAGTGAGATAGATCCTCATCCTCTAAATTTGCGCCGGGAAGTTGTTTATTCTTGCTAATCATCCGTAAATTCTCCCTGGTGTGCTGTATACTGAAATCTGTTCACTGTTTTTGCTGTGGCTATCCCAACGAGAATCAAGTAACCACAAACCGCCGCTTAATTTCGGTGTGATCACGGATAAATCAAGTCCCTGTTGTAACCCCATCACTAATAAAGTTAGGGTATCTACCAGTTTAGGATCAAAGCGGGTAGATTGTTGTTGCCGACACTGATCTAAAGCTTGAAAAAATATTTCTCCTTCGCTTTTACCTAAATATTTATACTGATTAACTTGTCTGATAAATTCTGCTGCTAGTGACAAAATTCGTGATTCTAAAGGAATATCATCACCAGCTAAACCAGCAGGTTCACCAGTTCCATTCCACCATTCGGTTTGGTGGGTGATAATTTGCGCTATTGCCCGTAATCGTGGCATAATGCGTAATGCTTGCGCTCCTGGTACGAGGGGACAAGCCAGAGGACAACTAGGCGCTTTTTCTGGATAAGCTGTGGTTAAGTGACTGGGAGTAATCAGACTCTCAACGTTTTGCAGTGAACCTATCCGATGTAACAAAGCCGCAAGACGTAATCTTTTAATTTGCCATGCAGGTATATCTAACAGTTGCCCCATTGTTTCTACTACAGATGCTACTTCCGTAGCTACACCATGGTGATTGATATCTGCTAGATCAATCAATTGCGCCATCCGTAAAAATGCTTGGATTTCATTAGATACCAAGTTACGATCCAGAGATTTTTGATGGGATGCTACGGAAATAGATAAGTTATCCTGCCCTGTTTTTAGGTAATCAACAACACGGGCTACAACAGTAGCCACATCTGCTGATGAAGATATATGTGTATGAATTGCCTCTTTATATTGAGTAATTTTCAGTGCTAATTCGGGATGATAGTCTTTGATATGCGCGATCGCTAATTCTGCGGTTTCCTGCACCAATTCTGGCTCAAATGTCCATAAACCGTAGAATTTCCGCTCTAAATCTGAATTTGGCAAGCCCTCACTCCCATAATCATCTGGGGATAACTCTTGACAAATTACCATAGCTGTGTAATCAGGTGATAAAATTATCAAATGCCATTCCTGAGCCACAGGATCATCTGTTGCCAATGCTACCAGATTAACATTACCTAACTGACTAGTGGGATGTTCAGCAAAACCCGCGTCAGCAGCTGCCATAATGACAATTTGTTGGCTGTGTTGAGCGATATCTGCATATCTAACTGCTTCTTCTAGATACCATTTACCCTCTTGAAAAGCCGTAATTACCAAAGGAGCATTATTTCTAGTTAAAATATGGTCTTCTAAGGCATGACAGAGGGCAACCAAGGTATTCTTATAGTACACCCCAAAATGAATTGGGCGCGAACTATGGCGGTGGGAAGCTTCTAACTGTTGGAGAATTGAACCTTGTAACATGGAATTAGGGTTTTTTTGAGTTTTACTAGTCCGTATAGCGGTGATTTTTAATCACCTGAACTTAGATTGACACTAACTGCTTGTCTGCTATAGGCGCTGAAAGTGCCGTTTCCAAATCAGCGCGACCTAATTTGGCTTCTAAAATATTCATCACTTCCCGTCCAAAATCGTTGGGATTTTGTCGCCAAGCTTGTAAGCAGACTTCACCAAAGAAAGAACCCAGGGGTTCAGGATTCCATAACAGCTTTTTAGCAGTCCAAGGCATTAAACTCATCGGATCATAACCCGGCTTCAGAATATCCTCTTTAAAAGCATATTCTTCTAAATGGGTGTGGGGTTGTAGTCCAATGAAGAAAATAGCGGGTTCAACTTTCTCAACCCCAAAAATCCGTTCTAATTCCCTGTGATATGCTATAGTTTGCCTAATAGTTTCGGGACGTTCATCAATGACATTAAAAGAATAATTAACAGAAACTACATCATTGAAACCGGCAGCTTTTAAATCACGACAATTCTGCAAAACAGTTCGTAAATTATAACCCATTCGCATTTTGCGAACAAGTTCTTGAGAACCGCTAGTAATACCGATTTCAAAATAATTCATACCTGTTTTTACCATCAACTCACACAATTGCGGTGTTAAGTTGTCGGCTCTAATGTATGCTGCCCAATGAATATCTGACATCCCGGAATCAACGATTTTCTCGAGTAATTCTACAGCATCAGCGATAAACTTGCGGGCAGGTATAAACTGAGCATCTGTAAACCAGAAATTACGGATACCACGATTGTATAATTCTCGGATTTCCGCCACAATTTCATCACTGGGATTAATGCGGACTTGTTTACCCTCAACTACAGTATAAACACAATAACAGCAATTATGGGGACAACCGCGTTTAGTTTGCACACCAATGTAAAAATCCTGTTCTTGCAGGTAATAACTAAATTCCGGCCAAATAGTCTCAATGTAATCGTAATTACAAGCTGTTTTTTCTAGGGGTGTGGGTTGTTCATGAATTAAGCGTGGCCGGGGCGCATTTTCTCCCACAACATAACAGCGTTCATTGCGGAAATCTTCACCATTGAGCAGTTTTGTTAAAAGTGTTTCTCCCTCACCCACAGAAATAATAGTTCCCGCAGGTAAACTTTTACCCAACTGTTCATAGAATACACTCACAGCCCCACCTCCCAAGACTACACGGGCTTGAGACTGATATTTTTGAGCGCGTTTTAAACCCCGTTTAACCAAACCGAGATTACGCCATAACTCTACATAATAAGCTATAAAAATTCTTAACCCGCCCAAAGCACCACGTAATTTGATGAATGGATTTTTAGCGTAGTAAAATTCAAAAGCGTTTTGTAGAGGATTTCCGCCTCTTCCGCCTACTGGTGCGTAAATTTGAATATCTCGCCAAGAAAATACTAATAGTGTGGGTTTAAATTCATCAATACATCGGTCTAGAGCAGAAGTATAATCTAGAGGTGGGATTGTACCTAAGTCAAAAATCCGCTGTTCTACACTGGGAAATAGTTTGTGAACATGATCTGAAAGATAGACAACCCCAATAGGAAAAATAGGGTTACAGGGAAGACGAACATAGAGAATTTTAGTTGGGTTCATACTGAGTTTAACTGCACTGCTTACCGTTGTTGAGGGAAAGTATTAGTACCGTTCCAGTGGGAGTCAAGAGTCAAAAGTTATATAACTTCATCAAAATCATCCTTGACATTGTAGTTATTTTGTGCATAGCACAAAAACTGAAAACTGGACTGCATAAAATTTGCTTGTTATATATAGAAAGCGGTTTGTTTATGAACAAAATTTTCATATACATTTACCATAACATTAAGTTGATGAATTGAGAAATGATTGCCGCTGGGATTCATCGGAGATAGATGTCACAGATAAGTAGGTTGGCGTTAAAAATTGTTGTTATATTGTTGTTATGACGTTCCTTGTTCCCTCTCCTAAATATGAAATTTATTTTGCACGACTACTTAATTGACAGCAGTTATACTCAGGACAAAAGCCTTATGCTTATTTATGACCGATTTTATCAGCAAAAGATAGATTTATTTACAAAAATTTTAGAAACTAGATATAACTTTAGATATAAATAATGCAGAAAATCGCAGATGGTAGTCGCAGTTACAGTAACAGGGGATCATCAAGTGTTAGGTTGATATTATTAAAATAAAATTGTGGCGTAAATCAGCTTACCACCAGTTATGGCTCAGATATTAGATCCTCTACCACCGGAGCATTCGGGGAAAATTCTCTGCTGCTACGTTAATGCCACAAGTAAGATCCAGGTGGCTCGTATCTCCAATATTCCTAACTGGTACTTTGAAAGGGTAGTATTCCCCGGACAAAGACTAGTGTTTGAAGTTCCTAAAGAAGCACAAATGGAAATTCACACAGGAATGATGGCCAGTGCTATTATATCAGATACAATTCCCTGCGATCGCCTTGTTGTCAATGAGTCTAACAGTGATGAGGAACAAAATAACTCATCTCTAGAAATAAATATTACTAATAGTCATTCAGTGGCATCGGAAATTCATAAAAAAAATCTAGATACCACAAAACCTTTGCAAGTAGTTGAATAGACATCTGGAGGTAAAAATTAAGTAATTATACAATTGTCACAAAAAATATAATTTTTTGTTGGTAGCCAGGGCTTAAACCTCAATTTTGTTCCCTTAGTGTCTCGAAGTGAGGATTAAAGTCCTCACCTGTACTGCATTTAATTTGTATGATTATAGCGGGCAAGATGCCCGCACCACAACATCTAGCCAGATTAGTCTTGAGGAAGCGTCAAGGTGTTTCTGGGAATGTTTGCACCTTACTATCAGGACTCAGGACAACTCGTATTTTTAGGCTTTGTCCAGACTTGTTACTAGAAACAAAAGGTTTACCAATTTCGGGAATACCACTACTATCAATATATTCTCTGGCTGATGGATTTAAAGGTTCAATTCTTTCGATAGTTCCATCAACACCCAATGTTAAACTATATTCCAAAGTTTGATCTAGTCCCTTGGGAGATTGCCACCGCTTACTTAGATATTCTCTCGCTTCTGCGATTTGAATTGTATCAAATAAAGTCCTATTATCATTAGCTTGTGTCCCTGAAGTAGTCTTAGTTGCGGCTCTTAATCTACTGACTAAATTATCATTATTTTTAGATAGGGAGTCCTGACTTTGAGTAGCAATTCCTACATTATCCTGGTTTAATTCCGTAGGATAAGGGCTAGGAAGTGTGTTAGGAACACTGCTAAAACTCTCGTTAGGAATACTGGCAATAGACGGTGGTAGTATGTAAACACTGGAGGGAATTTTACTTTTAATAGAAGGTAAATTCTGGGTTTTGGTGCTATTAATTCCAATTTTAGCGGTAATACTCGGAGAATTGCCTGGGGAATTAGGTTTTATATTGACAGGAACTTGTGGAGTAATCCGATCAGAAATTGTATTAGGTGGTATAGTTAATGCAGGTTGAGGTGATGTTTTCGGTGCAACAGGAATATTTCCATTGGGCAAAGAAAGGGGTGCTGAGGGTGTGGCAAGATTGGGAAGCGGTGGTATGAGCGGTGTTTGGGGCGCGTTTAAATTTATTTTTGGTGTTGGTAGAGTATCTACAAAAGTAACTGAAGGTTCTTTAACTTGAGCTTTTTCAGGGGTAGGAGTATTGTTTTTAGCTATTTTCTGCTGATTTTGTTGTATTTTCTGGGCATATTGCCAAGTAAACGGGGTCAAACTGGCAGCTACTACTAAAACTGCGGCTATGGGGACCCATTGAGGTAAACTGGGGCGAGTAGTCTCAGTGCTGATAGTTGGTAAGACCATCATATTAGATGAGTAGTCATCTATTACCGTTGCCAAATCAAATAATTGTAGTAAACTTAATTCAATTACAGATCCAGATGTCTGGTTAGCAAGATCACCCAGAAACAGTTTATGAGTTAAATTATCACCAGGTTCTAAATAAACTTTTCCTTGGGGCGTTGAGTTGTCAAGGGATGGTAGATTTTGGGTAGAAAGGACAGAGGTCAGAACATCTTTTGATTCTGAGTCTAATATTGTATTATCATAGTCTTTATTTGATAAACTATCACTCAAATCTGCGGCAGATGCTTGGATAATTTTTTGGACGTAACTGGTTACAGTATCAGATAAAACTTCTAATTGCTGGTTATCACCTTGAATCAGGATTTGAGTAGCTTCTGATAGTCCTGAGTAATCAAATTCTAGCCGAAAACTCAAATCTCTAATCACATTTTTTTCCAGCCAACGGGACAAAGATGAATTTTGCGCCCAAATTTCCAGGGTACAAGTGGGGGTAGTATAGCGACGAATGACGGAATTTGATGAAGACATAACAAATTGCGAAGGGAAAAAATAGGGAATTTCGGATTTTAGGCTGAAAATCGAAAATTAAAGCTTATTTTGTAGAAATGTCTATTAGTGCTAACCACAAACGCCGGTGTCCACCAGCCGCACTATAAAAAAGTAAATTTATTAACAGTTTAAGGGCTAATTTCGTAAGTAAGTCTATTGAGGTTGTTACCTCTTCTTCCATACGCTCTTGGTAAGTATTACAAAAACCATCTATATAATCTCCCAATAAAGAAGTTTGGTGAGGTTTCTGGTTATTTGCTGTCACTTGTTCCAATAAACCTACAGCGCGGCGAATTAATTCTTGATGTTGTTTAGCAAGATAACAAATAATTAGTACAAGCGATCGCGCTTCCTCAACATCTAACTTTTTCCGTCCCCCTTGGCCCTTGCGAAGAGGATTTGATTGACGTAATCGCCATAATGCTACCCGATCTGGTATTTTAGATTCTAAATTCAGGCTAACTGCGGCCGATAACATGGCTTCTGAACCAATACCAGTTAGGGTTTCTAGCGCCAGTAACGTCAAGTCTAACTGAGTTTTGATGTTTTCCCATTGAGTTGTATTTGGGGCTGGGATTTGGCTTAAATCCTCCCAAGGTGACTTTGATATAGTGGAATTAGTGGTTGACTGCATAACTTTTAGCATATTTTGTCAATTGTCAGTGGTAAGTTGTCAGTTGTCATTCAACATCTAAACAAATTATTATTTGGCGTTGGTGAATGAAGGTATGATTTTTTCTCACGCAGAGGCGCGAAGACGCAGAGAGTAAGAGTTTAGGAACTAGAATATTTGATTTTCATACCTCAATTCAGCAATGCCTATTATTTACTCCTGCTTCCCCTACTTCCCTTACCTCCTTTACTTCCCCCCTACCTCCCCCACCTCCCCTGTTCCCTGTTTTATATATGAGCAATAGTAACACCACTACCGCCGTCGGACTGTTCTGCTGGTTCGTAGTGAGTAACTCTGGGGTGTTGTTGCAAAAAAGCGTGAACCCCCTGCTTTAGTTTACCAGTACCGTGTCCATGAATAATCCATAAGGGTCCTGGGGCTTCGGAAATGGCTTTGTCTAAGATATATTCAGCATCAGCTACTCTTTTTCCGCGCAAATCTACAGTATTTTTAGAGGTACGAATGGCTGGAACTGGTGATGTTGGTACAATTACCGATGGTGTTGTTTTAGGTTTAACTACTGATTCTGGTTTTTGTCCATCTAGTGACTCTATATCTTGCAGTTGTACGGTCATTTTCATCAGACCAAAGCGTACGCTAAAATTGCCTTCAACATCGGGAATTGTCAAAACTTCAGCAGTTTGACCTAATCTGGGAATCCGCACGCGATCGCCCAATTTAGGCATAAAACCAGTTTGAATTTTGGGTGGGGGTGCAGGTTCGTATTTTTGGGCAATTTGATTAATGCTGGCGGTGGCCTGTTGGGCATCTTGGGCGTTGGGTGTCCCTTGTTGTAAGCGGCGGATAACTTGAGCAATTTCTCCTTTCGCTTGGCTAATTGCTTGTTGAACGGCTATTTCTTGGGAAGCACGTAGATCTTTTTCTCTGGCTTCTAAAGCTGCGGCTTTGTCAGAAACTTCTTTATACAAGCGTTCCGCTTCACGTAATAAACTTTGGGCTGCTGCGGCTTTCGTTTCCTGGCTACGGCGTTGGGCTTCTAGACCGGCAATAACTTGATTTACTTCCTCCGTAGCTTCCCCGACTTGGGTTTTCGCTTCTGCTACTACTTCTGGCTTTAATCCTAACCGTAAAGCAATACTCAAAGCGTTGGAACGTCCGGGAATACCCCACAATAGACGATAGGTAGGTGACAGGGTAGTTTCATCAAATTCTACGGACGCATTTTCAAACCGAGTATCTTCGTATTTGAGAGCTTTAAGTTCCCCAAAATGCGTACTAGCCATAGTTAGTTGGGTATGATTAGCGAGATATTTGAGTAAAGCGATCGCTAACGCACTTCCCTCCGCCGGATCTGTACCTGCACCCACTTCATCAAGTAATACCAGAGATTGGTAATTAATGGCTAAGGGGGAAAAATCATTTTTTTCAGGTTCTAATGCCTCTAAAATTCGACTAATGCGGCGAATATGTCCAGAAAAAGTAGATAAACTCTGTTGTAATGACTGTTCATCACCAATATCGGCTAAAATTTGCCTAAACCAAGGCATTTCCACCGGTTCACGGGCAGGAATAAATAAACCTACCTTGGCCATGACCGCCGCTAATCCCAAAGTTTTTAAAGTTACCGTTTTTCCCCCAGTATTTGGTCCTGTAATTGTGACTACCCGGATTTGAGGACTAATCAATAAATCTACTGGTACTACGGCATTTCCCTGTTCGTGCTGCTGTTGCCAAACTAACAACGGGTGGCGCAGATTTCGCAAGGTAATAATTTCATTTTCTTGAGGATTGACAAAGCGTGGCGGGTTAGCACCTATCCAGAAACTATAACGTGATTTTGCTACCGCTACATCTAATGTGGTGACAATGGCTAATAATCTTTCTAAATCTGGTGTAACTTCTGCTACTTTTTCCGTTAAAGTCCGGCGAATTGCTTCCGCTTCAGTTTGTTCCTTTCTGATAATTTGACGTAGTTGATTACCCAGAGGGACGATACTATTAGGTTCTATATATAGAGTTGCACCACTGGTAGAGGTATCATGAACAATACCGGGGATTGCGTCCTTTTGCGGAGCTTTTACAGGTATAACAAAGCGATCGCTTCTTTGTGTAATTAACTGCTCTTGAACCGCTCCCGATTTTGCCTGGATAATATTTTGCAGTTTTTGGGTAATTTGGCTGCGAATTTTCCGCAATTCCCCCCGAATTTCTCCCATTTTTTGACTAGCACGGTCAGTAACTTGCCCACGTTCGTCAATACAACGGTGAATTTCCTGCTCTAATTCCGGGTAAGTCCGCAATTCTGAGACTAAATCGTTTAAAACCGGGATATTTTCCTGATTATCAATCACACGGCGTAAATTTCTTGCACCTGCTAGGGTAGTAGCGATCGCTAAAAGCTCCTCCCCTGGTAAAATACTTTGTAGTGCAGCCCGTTCTAGGGAATCACCAATATCTTGGATACCCTCAAAAGATAATCCCGGATGTAAACGACTTTCCAACTCATAAACCGCTTTAGTTTGCGCTAATAACTGTTCACTTTCTGCCTGAGTTTCAGGAATGGGCAAGTTACGCGCAACTATTGACCCTAACTTAGTTGCCGCAAAGGTAGAAAGGTGCTGGCACAGTCGAGGCCACTCTAGTAATTCTAAGGTTTCAGATTGAATCAAGGTTTCAACAACTAATCTGAAATTATAGTAACAATTTTAGTTGCTCAAAGACTAGATTTTCCAGAATAAAATTTTTCTGGTTTTTCTTTGTTACAAAAATCGTAACATTGACTGGGTTTTTCCATTTATCCTGGATAATATGGAGAATACAGTCTCATAGCTACCTTAGCGTCTACCAAGTTCACCAATGAACAGAAAACCATATATGATAGCAGTTACAGGGCTTGCTGTCTTATCTGTACAGGCTCTAGGATCACCGAATGGGTTGGCTTTTCCCCCAGCAAATCACTATTCTCAATCTATCATATCTCAAAATTCAGAAGAACAAACACGAATTAAAGTTTATCAAAAAGCCAGTCCCGCTGTAGTTTATATCAATACAGGTAAAGCTTCTGGAAGTGGTTTTATCGTGAGTCGAGACGGATTAATTATTACTAATGCTCACGTTTTGCAAGATGCACCTACAACCGTAACTGTAATTTTAGAAGACGGTAAAAGACTTCCTGCTAACGTAATTGGCTTTGCTAAAAATGGTCTAGATTTAGCAGCCATTAAAATTCGTAATCAGAAGAATTTACCCACATTATCCTTAGCAAAATCAGCCCAAGTGGGACAGTCTGTATATGCTATTGGTAGTCCCTTTGGTTATGACAATCAAAATAATTTTACTGCTGGTGTTTTGAGCAATCTTGATGAGCAAGATGGCATCATTAAACATGATGCTACAATTAATCCTGGTAATTCTGGTGGTCCACTTCTCAATTCCCAAGCAGAAGTTATTGGCATAAATACTGCTATTCGACTTGATAGAAATGGCAGTAACAGTGGTATTAGTATTGCTATACTAGTCAATAAAATACAGCCTTTTTTAACAGCAATTCGTCAGGGAAATATTTCCCGTTTACGGCGCTAATAGTCTGTTTATTTGGGCGGGCAGGATGCCCACCCCACAAGAATTAAATTGTCCCTTTCCCAAATTAGGAGATTTTTGTTCCTAGCTTGCTTCTAGTCTGTCTATTTGGGCGGGCAGGATGCCCACCCCACAAGAATTAAATTGTCCCTTTCCCAAATTAGGAGATTTTTGTTCCTAGTTTGCTTCTAGTCTGTCTATTTGGGCGGGCAGGATGCCCACCCCACAAGAATTAAATTATCCCTTTCCCAAATTAGGAGATTTAAGAAATGATGAAATTAACATTATTAACCACACTGTTTTTAACCACCACATTAGCATCTACTCCTGTTTTTGCTCAAGAAAATGCTAATAATCAAATTCGCTTTATCTGTTCTACAAGTCGTTACTCCGAAAATGGAAAGTCTGTTCCTACTACTTTTCTTTGGACACCAAATTTTCAAAAAGCAATGGTGACGTGGACATCTGTTTTAGGAGGAGTTAAACCACAACAACGTTGTAAAATAGTTTCTCAGAACTTCCAAACAGCTTTTAATAATGGCAGTCTTAATTACGTTACCAATGCTGTTCAAAACGGTAATAAAGTAATTTGTTCTGTGAGTTCAATTGATGGTGGTTGTGATACTGTATTATTTACATTGCGACCTCAAGACAAGTCTAGGGATGTTCTCAAACGGTTAAATAAACTCTGGTTTGGTAGTGTTACGACAGACTCTATTATCGAACAAGATTCTGGAGAAACAAAGTTTTACATTGATATTCGCCAATTTCTCAATACACCACCATCTAATAAGATCAAATAACGAAGATTCCATAATTGTAGGTTGGGTAGAACGAAGTGAAACCCAACAAATTTAAACAAGTTGTATTGTAGGTTGGGTAGAACAAAGTGAAACCCAACAAATTTACGGAAGTTGTATTGTAGGTTGGGTAGAACAAAGTGAAACCCAACAAATTTA
>OMJF01000078.1 GCA_900299285.1 Anabaena sp. 54
AATAAACCACAAACCGACCTCTTGTGGCTTTGATTTACTCCCCTTCCCTGGTAGGGAAGGGGCTGGGGGTTAGGTCTAATAATTGTGGCTCAAATACATCAAAACTACTTATTAAATAATATGCAAATTGTAATTAAATCATCTTTTTAGATCAATAATTCATAGTATTAATTAAATGAGGGTAATAACTGACGATTTTAAATTATTGTATTCGCAGATTTTGACAAAATTACCTTGTCAAAGAAAATATTGCTGTTTTTAGGGATTAAACACTTATGTCATTTGATAACGAAATCAAATATACAGCTATTTGCCAAACTAATGCCTTTGAAAATCGCACGACTAATATTATGGGTTGGCGTAATCATAGTTCTTTTTCCCCAGATCAGTTAGTTGTCACCAATAGTAATTATAACTCAAACAATGGCTATGGACTAGTGAATGCAGGATTAGCAGTGAGTAAAGCCGCAGGTGATAGTCCCTATGAAGATGTTCCTGACTTGGGTGGTAATAACTGGGGTGCAGATATGATCAAAGCTCCCACGGCCTGGAATAATGGACATACAGGACAAGGAATTATTGTAGCTGTTATAGACACTGGCGTAGACTACAACCATGAAGACTTAAAAAATAATATTTGGATCAATACCAAAGAAATAGCAGGTAATGGGATAGATGATGATGGTAACGGCTATATTGACGATGTTCGAGGTTGGAATTTTGATAATAACAACAACAATGTGTTAGATAATAATGGCCATGGCACTCATGTTTCTGGAACTATAGCCGCAGAAAACAACGGTATTGGAGTTGTTGGTATTGCCTATAATTCCCAAATTATGTCAGTCAAAGCCCTAGATGCCAATGGCTCAGGTTCTTACTCAAAAATCACCAAAGGCATTTATTATGCAGTTGATAATGGCGCGAAAGTCATTAATCTCAGTCTAGGGGGAGACTCTTCCAATGATAGCCTGAAATCAGCCATTGAATATGCCAGTAGCAAAGGTGTAATTGTGGTTATGGCAGCGGGCAATAATGGCAACTCAATACCATCCTATCCTGCCCGCTATGCCTATAATTCAGGGATTGCTGTCGGTGCGGTAGATCAAAATAATAACCTTGCGAACTTTTCTAACCGTTCTGGTTCTCAAGAAATCGCTTATGTTACCGCCCCAGGAGTTGATGTTTACTCCACAGTACCTAATAATCAGTATGCTAATTACTCTGGTACTTCTATGGCAGCCCCTCACATTGCCGGTGTTGTTGCCCTCATGCTTGGTGCTAACCCTAACCTAACGGAGAGTCAAGTTCGCCAAATTATTATCAGTACATCTGCAAATAGTACCAGTTCGACCGAGCCAACAACGCCTACACAACCGGGCTTAGAATTCCCATCTTTCTTTCCCCCACTAGACTCTTTTTTTCCTCGGGAATTAACTAATATAGTATCACAATTGCCTTTGAGCTTCCAAACCCCAACCCCAACCTCTATCAGTGATACGGAAAAACCAGTACAGCCGTCCGTCATGCAACTGAGACCGCGCTATTATGAAAGCGATGAAACTGTCAGGTATAATTCACTAGTGCGGCCAGGGATGCCCCACACCCCCCAAGAATTAGACTGATTTAGATTATACAATCTAAATGCTATACAGATGAGATTACAGCGATTTTGCTGGTAAACGAACCAAGGTTTTTGTTTCGCGCCATCTCTCTTAGAGATCCCGAAGGGTAGGCGCAAAGTAGCAAAGGCGCGAAGGAAGATGGTGTCTCAAAATAAGTGCATTTTTCTTGATCGGATTTGGAAAATTGAGGATATCCAGACAGTTAAAACTGTTCCCTGTTCCCTGTTAAGAGTTCCCTGCCCTCACAGACAACTTTTTCAGCAAGCCCTACTTATGATTTTCTCAAAGCGACTTGAGGTAAGACCTGATTTAGTTTACCACTACGATAACCCTCTAAATCCAAAGTTACATAGATAAATCCCCAGTTTTGAAATACAGATACTAGGCTTGGTAAATCTGTCGTTGTCACAAAATCTTGAATTTTATCCGGTGATAATTCAATTCTAGCTGTATCACCTTCCGAACGTACCCGGAAATTTTGCCACCCCAGGTTTCGTAAATAAATTTCTGCCCTACCTACGCGCTGCAATTTGGCTATAGTAATTTCTTCACCGTAGGGAAAGCGGGAACTTAAACAAGGTTGAGCGGGTTTATCCCACCAAGGTAAACCTAGTTGTTGGGAAATTTGTCTAATTTGGGCTTTAGTCACCCCAATTTCTGCTAAAGGTGATCTTACACCTCTTTCTTTTGCAGCTTGGATTCCTGGACGATAATCACCTAAATCGTCTGCATTTACCCCATCTACTACATAAGGATAACCCAATTCTAAAGCCAAGGGTTTCAGTGTATCATGTAATTCACTTTTACAAAAATAACAACGATTTACCGGGTTAGATGTATAATTGGGATTGTCCATTTCTTGAGTTTGGACAATTTTGTGAGCTATACCGATAGTCGCAGCTTGAATTTTCGCGTCTTCTAATTCTTCTGGTAATAGAGAAGCAGAAACCGCAGTTACAGCCAATGCGCGATCGCCTAAAACATCATAAGCGATCTTAGCCACTAATGTACTATCAACTCCTCCAGAATAGGCTATCAAAGCCTGGTCAATTTCCTGAAATAAAGCTTGTAATTGTTCTAGTTTTTCTTTCCAACCCATAGTCATAAAACCCCATAACGCCTAACCACTTATATTTTAGCCATTATTACCAGGAAAATGCCGAAAATCCTTGCAGGTGCGTCCGGGGAGGACACACCTATACTTTTGAACTTTTAACAGGGAACTCTTAACAAGGAATGGGGAAGAGGAATAATTACCAATTACCAATTACCCATTATACTTAAACAAAGCTACCCAAGAGATGTTTACACAAACGTCTTCAGACGTATGCGTAAAATTTCTGCTTGTTTTTCAGCTTCTACTAAAGTCTCTCTAGCACTTTGTACCACATCTGCGGGGGCTTTATCCACAAATTTAGAATTGCTTAATCTAGCAGTCAAAGATTGGGCTTCGGCTTCAGCTTTTTGCAAAGCTTTCTCCAATTTAGCCCGCACAACTTCAATATCTACAACTCCTTTTAAGGGAATTACTACCTGTACAGTACCGACAACACCCGCAATGGAATTTTCTTTTTCATTGTCGGTTACTGTTGGTGAAACTTGTGGTTCAGTTGGTGTTTGACTAGCTGGAAAATATTTTCCAAAAAACTCTTTTCTTGTTTCAGCATTGAGTAAATAGCGGAAACCAAACCAAAGGACATAACCCAAACCAATTATTTCAAAACTAGTTCCAAAAATGGGAATATCTAGTGCAGTATTTCCCACAAATAAGGCTACTCGCAAAGCGATAAACCCCAGAATAGTGACAGCAATGATCGTGATTCCACTCCAATATTTACTATCTTCAACTGGCGAAGTTTCTGGCGGAATAACAATAGAATTAGTATCAACAATTGTCAATGTTTCGACTTTGGCTAAATCTTGAATATAAGCCTGTCCCGCAGTGAGAATAAACCTTTCATTTTCGCTTTCACTTTGCAAATTGACAGTAATTTTTACCCCTGGTTTAATATCTGCTTCTGCCCGTAAATTACGAATTGTGCGAATTGTGTCAATTAATAAATTAAACTGGTTTTCCAATGCTGAATCAATCAGTTTATAATCTGGTTCAGGGTAAGATTGTAAAGGTAAAAGTTGGTGATTTTCTGTCGGTTGTTGGGTGAGAGTTTGCCAGATTTCTTCAGTAATATGGGGCATAAAGGGATGTAATAATTTTAAAATCCCTTCTAAAACATAAGCGATGATTTGTTGAGCGATTTTGCGAGATACAGGGTCTGCATCTTTCTGTAATCTGGATTTTACTAACTCAATATACCAATCACAGAAATCACCCCAAATAAATTCATAAAGTCCCTTTGCTGCTTCTCCTAAACCATAATTATCAATGTCATGATTTGTTTGTTTAACAACTTGGTTAAAACGGGAAAGAATCCACCTATCACTTAATTCTGCGGGAACTGGTTGACCTAATTGGGCTGGAGTTTGTCCGTCCAAATTCATCATCACAAATCTGGCTGCATTCCACAATTTATTGGCAAAATTGCGAGAGGCTTCGACAGAAATAGATTCATCTTTTTTGCGGTCATATTCTAAACGAATATCTTGACCAGCGCCAGCAACTTCCTTAATTAAAGTGTACCGTAAAGCGTCCGTTCCATATTTGGAAATCAACAATAATGGGTCAATACCATTATTTGCAGATTTCGACATTTTCTTATTATTTTCATCCCGAACTAAACCATGAATATACACAGTTTTAAAGGGCATTTTCCCGGTAAAATGTGTACCCATCATTGTCATTCTTGCTACCCAGAAAAAGATAATATCAAAACCGGTCACTAGGGTAGTAGTTGGGTAATATGTGGCTAAATCTTCCGTTTCTTCCGGCCAACCTAATGTAGAAAATGGCCACAGTCCCGAAGAAAACCAAGTATCTAAAACATCGGGGTCTTGTATTAATTGGACATCTTCCCCAAATTGGATTTTAGCCTTTTCTAAAGCTTCTGCTTCATTCCGGGCGACAAAATAAGGAGTTGTATCCGTAATTTCCCCTTGAGTTTCGCTAATAGCATACCACGCGGGGATTTGATGCCCCCACCACAACTGACGAGAAATACACCAATCACGTAAATTTACTAACCAATCACGATAAACTTTAGACCAACGCTGAGGGACAATTTCTGGGGAATCTTGGCTATCGAGGAGATCTAAGGTTTTATCAGCCAGAGGGCGGATTTTGACAAACCACTGGGTAGAAAGTAAAGGTTCAACAGGGACTTTACCGCGATCGCTATAAGGTACTGTATGTTTATATTCTTCAACTTTGACTAAAACGCCTTCAATTTCTAACCTAGCGACCAAGTTTTTACGAGCAACAAAGCGGTCTTGACCTTGAAAATCCCCGGCATTTTCATTGAGTGTACCGTCCTTATTCATAATATTAATAAACGGTAAATCATGACGTTTACCCATTTCAAAATCATTGGGGTCATGGGCTGGTGTCACTTTAACACAACCCGTCCCAAAGGTAGCGTCCACCAATTCATCACCGATAATGGGGATTTCTCGGTGCATAATCGGTAAAGTTACGGTTTTACCAATCAGATGTTTATACCTATCATCATTGGGGTTAACTGCCACTCCTGTATCACCCAACATTGTTTCTGGGCGAGTTGTCGCCACTTCCAGAAAACCAGAACCGTCACTGAGGGGATAACGGAAGTACCATAAATTACCATTTACCTCTTTAGGTTCTACTTCCAAATCAGACACAGCCGAACCCGAAGCAGGACACCAATTAACTAAATAGTTACTACGGTGAATCAACCCCTCTTCATGGAGACGAATAAACGCTTCTAAAACAGCCTTTGATAAACCCGCATCTAAAGTAAAACGTTCCCGAGACCAGTCTACAGATACACCTAACCGTTTTAACTGATTAATAATTGTCCCACCAGATTCCGCTTTCCACTGCCAAGCCCGTTCTAAAAACTTTTCCCGTCCTAAGTCATGGCGGGTTTTTCCCTCGGCCTTGAGTTGCTTTTCTAAAATCGTTTGTACTGCTATACTAGCGTGGTCAGTTCCTGGCAACCACAGAGTATTGCGTCCCTTCATGCGGTGGTAACGCACCAGAGTGTCAATGATAGCTCCTTCAAAGGCGTGACCCATGTGTAAACTACCAGTAACATTAGGTGGAGGGATAACAACGCAGTAGGGTTCACCTTTGTGGTTGGGGTCGGCCTTGTAAACCTGGTTATCTTCCCAGAATTTTTGCCATTTGGCTTCTGTGGAGAAAGCTTCGTAAAGACTGGGGAGATTAGGAATAGTTACAGTCATGTTGAGAATAATAATTGGATGACAACTTTACTAAATTTTGCCACAGGCTTAGAAAATCTGGCATTGCTGAATTGAGGTATGAAAATCAAATATTCTAGTTCTTACAGCTATTTTCAGGTAAATAAACCACAAACCGACCTCTCTCCTTGTAGGAGAGAGGCTTTGATTTACTCCCCTTCCCTGGTAGGGAAGGGGCTGGG
>OMJF01000079.1 GCA_900299285.1 Anabaena sp. 54
ACCTCTAATTCCCAATTTCCGCCTAATGTGGCATTTCCTGTTTTGGTTGCGGTCGCGCTGATGGTGGCGTTGGTGATTTGATGTAATTTGTGAATAAATTCTGCTCCAGCATCTCCTGCGGCGACGTTACAGCCGTAAAGTAGGATGTTAAGATCTGCCCAATACTGTAATTGCTGGTTGTAATTGTGAATATTTGTTAAGTTTAATTGACTATTGCCTAAATATAAGCATCCGGGAGAACCGTGGGAGAGGATATGAATGGTGGTGGTGTGGGGATGTTGTTGTAAGATTTGGCTAATTTGCTCGATTCCGTCTTGATTTGGGGCAATAATAACTGATTTTACACCCTCGATAATTCCTGCTTGGAGGGTGTGATAGTCGGAAAGGGAAGCATCAATAAAAACAATGGTGGTCGCGGTTTGAGAGGGGGAATGATTATTCAACATATTTTTCCTTTGTGTGGTTGGAAATGAGCAAATTCACGTACAAAATCAGTCCGGTCATGATCTCAATTTTTTATGGAAATTATTGTTACAGCACTTTGCTCAACTATCTGGTACAAAGCGAAATCCTATAACCCTTGTTCCAGAGACCTTTTGGCTATTGAGGTGTGGTACTTTAAAAAGAAAAGTGCTGTAATGTGATATAATTATGTCATAACACTAGTTTTTATGCAAGTCGAGTTTAATATTTCTTAAGTTTTCATGTATTTGAGTCACAATTATTAGACCTAACCCCCAGCCCCTTCCCTACCAGGGAAGGGGAGTAAACCAAGGACTCTCTCCTTGTAGGAGAGAGGTTTACCAGAGAGGTCGGTTTGTGGTTTATTTACCTGAAAATAGCTGTAAATGTGCGTAGTCATCAAACCCTTGGAGGGACAATTCATGAATTGTCCCTACGATAGTTTTCACTCCTATGTCTAATGTAGAGATGAGAATCTCTTGAGGAACGTCTCTACAAGGGTTTGGATATCATGAAAAATCATTTTCATACATCAAATCAGCAACACTGATTTAATTATATACAGATGCAATTGGATTTTTTTGAGGGAATATCTGCGAATTAAAAATCGGATTTTTGTGACAATTACCTAACTAACTGCATTGCTGAATTAAAAAATTGCTGACATAGTCCTTTAGTAATCAAAATAATTGTTAGCAAATTTGTCAAAGCTACCATAAAAATAATTAAAATTTCGTAGGATATAGCCTCTAGGGGTGTGACACCGGCTAATAATTGTCCATTGGTAAAGGTTGGTATTGTCACCATACCAATCAACATCATTTGGTTTAAAGTCGGCATAAATGCGGCGCGAATAGCTTCTTTACGGTAGGGTTTAATAGCCTGTTCGGGAGTTGCACCTAAGCTTAAATGGGTTTCTATTTCTGTAGGAAATTGATTTATAGTAGTAACCAAACGTTCCCCCGCTACTACAGCAGCATTCATAGCATTACCTAACAATATCCCAGCTAAAGGAATCAAATAGCGCGGTTCATACCACTTATCTGGTTGAATAATTAAAAAGTTGGTGTAAAGCAATGTTAACGCCGTACTCACAAAAATTGCTATCCAAACCAAAGGTAAAAGGTGGGGAATTTTTCGGCTGATCCGATTACGAGTAATAATTGCAGTAATGGTGAGAATTATTGCTAAAATCCCTATTACTGCCCAAACATTGTTCAGTGCGAAAATAAAGTCAAAAATGTAACCCAGTACAAGCAGTTGGAGGATAGTTCTACCAGTAGCCACAGTTAAATTTAATTCTAGTCCTAATTGTTCCCAGGACGATATACCAATGACAATAGCCATTAAGCCCATAGCTAAAGCTAGATCTAGTATATCCAGTTTAATTAGTTCTGGCATAGTTTCTGTACTTCTTAAGAGGATGTTTGAAAAGTCTAAGGGCGATTATAAATCACATCTACACAGACAAAATCCACTTATGGTGGGCTAAGGCTAAATTAATACATCAACCCACGCAGGTGGGTTTTGACTGTGTAGCCGCGACTTCCAGTCACCCTATACAAGAAGTGTGCTTTTGTATCTACAAATAAAATAAAAACGATGATTAAAAATGTAAATTCGATTCCTGCCTTTGATATTAAACAACAATATGCGACCATTGAAACTCAAGTAAGTGCTGCTGTCTTAGGGGTTCTGGCTTCTGGTCGTTATATTGGTGGTCCAGCGGTTACAGATTTTGAACAACAGTTTGCAGCTTATCATGGTGTCAGTGAATGCGTAGCTTGTAACTCTGGTACTGATGCGTTATTTTTAGCATTACGGGCTTTAGGAATTGGTGCGGGTGATGAAGTTATTACTACACCATTTACTTTTTTTGCTACTACAGAAGTTATCAGTGCTGTGGGAGCAATACCAGTATTTGTAGATATTGATGCCACTACGTTTAATTTAGATGTAGAAAAACTAAAAGCAGCAATTACACCAAAAACTAAAGGGATTATACCAGTACATTTGTTTGGTTTGCCTGTGGACATGACAGGATTAATGGCAATTGCTCGATCTTATAATTTAGCAGTAATTGAAGACTGCGCTCAAGCTACTGGTGCAAGTTGGGAAAATCAAAAAGTTGGTAGTATTGGCCATGTTGGTTGCTTTAGTTTCTACCCTACTAAAAATCTGGGCGGTTGTGGCGATGGTGGGGCAATAATCACAAATGATCCAGCGATCGCTACTCAATTACGAATTTTGCGAGAACATGGGAGTAAAGTAAGATATATTCACGAGGAAATTGGTGTTAATAGTCGTTTAGATGCTATCCAAGCGGTAATTCTGCAAATCAAACTGCGCTATCTCGATATTTGGAATCACAGACGCAAGCAAATTGCTGATTATTATTATCAACACCTGAGTCTAGTTTCTGGTATCACAGTCCCCCAAGAATCTCCCGGAGGGGTCGGTGTCTGGAATCAATATACCATCCGTGTGTCTGGGGAAGGACGCAATGGTGCTAGTGGTAAATATCGAGATTGGGTAAAAAATCAAATGCAGGAACAGGGTGTTAATTCTATGATTTACTATCCTTTACCCATACATTTGCAGCCAGTGTATAAAAATCTAGGTTATCAGCCTGGAGAATTGCCAGTATCAGAACAAGCAAGTCATGAAGTTTTATCTTTACCCATGTTCCCCGAATTAGACCAAGAACAACAAGATAAAGTCATTGATACCTTAAAATATTGTTTGTCTTGAATTATCGAGGAACATGGGAGTAGGGGAGAAATTTCCCTTTTCTCCTGACTCCTACTTTATTACGCAAATGTTCGGGTATTTGCAGTAGCCAAAGCTTCTACTAAACTACGGACAGCGGCAATCATCGCTATTTCGCTATTGAGTTGGTTAATAGCCGAACCGACACCAACACCAGCCGCACCAGCCGCGATCGCCATTGGTGCGGTAACATTAGAAATACCCGAAGCACATAGTACAGGTACAGAAACCGCACGGGAAATTTCATAAGCTGCGGCCAAGGTGGGGGCAGCCTTTTCCATTAATCCCAAAGTACCAGAGTGAATAGGATTACTGCTAGTACCTCCCTCAGTTTGAATAATATCAGCGCCGGCTTTCACCAAATCTTCCGCTAGTTGTACTTGTTGATCTAGGGTCAGGATATGGGGAACGGTTACAGACAGGGTAATTTCGGGCAGTAAGGCACGGGTTTGGTAAGTTAGGGCTAAAACTTCCTCTGATTCAAATCTGCGCCCTTGAGCGTAGAAAGAATCGAAATTACCAATTTCAATCAGATCAGCGCCGGCAGCCACAGCAGTTACAAATTTTTCCGGTTCAACAGCAGATACACAAATAGGTAATTTAGTCAAGCTTTTAGCCAACTTTACCAAATCTACATCAGCAGCGATATCTACAAAAGTAGCACCACCCAAATCAGCGGCTTTAACAGTCGCAGCGACACTAGCAGCATTGAAGTTATTCAAACCGCTAATTACTTTTAACACAGGATGGGCAAATGCGCGTTGGAAATGAGGATACATAGTCATAATTTTTATGAGAGCAGTTTCTTTCAGTAGGAATATTTTTACATCAAATCTGGCCAGATTTGATTTTGAAAAAAAATGAAAAAAACTGATGGCCATTAGAGGATGTTTTAAAAGTTTCCGGCGATTAGAAATCCCTACTACACAAGCAAAGTCCACCTGCGTGGACTAACGAAAAATTAAGGATTTGAAACCTGCGTAGGCAGGTTTTGTCTGTGTAGATGTGATTTCTAATC
>OMJF01000080.1 GCA_900299285.1 Anabaena sp. 54
CCAACAAATAGCGAACCAATTGGCGATCGCAATTCAACAATCTACGTTATATGAACAGGTACAGTCAGAATTAATAATTAGAAGCGCAGCTGAAGCTAAAATTTCTCTGCAACTACAAAGACAAAAGGCCATGCAAGAGATCACTGAAGAAGTTCGCTCTAGCCTTAATTTAGATAATATTCTAACTACTATTACTGATCAAGTGAAACAATTAATCCAGGCTGATAGGGTGATTGTCTTCCGTCTGTTTTCTAGTGGTAAAAGTCAAATTGTGGCAGAATCTGTGTCTAGTGGTTATATGAATTTTAAAGATAGTTATTGGGAGGACGAAAAATGGTCAGCAGATATTTTAGAATACTATTGGGAAGGAAAACCGCGCATTGTTGGTGATGTAATGGAGGATATGTGGACAGATTGTTTGAGAAAATATTCTCTCGAAGGAAATATAAAATCTAAAATTGTCGCTCCCATCTTGCAGGATTTAGGAGAAAATGAAAGTGGGCGCTGGGTAAATGCTTATAAGAATAAACTCTGGGGGGTGTTAGTTGTTCATGCTTGTAGTCACAAACGTATTTGGGAAGAATCAGAAGCTCAATTATTGCAACAAATAGCGAACCAATTAGCAATAGCTATTCAACAGGCGGATTTATTTGATCAATTACAAAAGTCTCTCGAACAAGAAAAAGAAATCAGCGCCATGAGATCACGTTTTATTTCTATGGTTTCCCATGAGTTTCGCACACCATTAGCTATTATTTCCTCATCTACAGGGATTTTACAAACTTTTGGCGATCGTCTGAATGCAGAAAAAAAACAGGGACACCTAGAAACGATCCAAAAAACCATCAAATATACTGTTCAACTACTAGATGATGTTCTCATGGTCAATAGCGTTGAAACTGAGAAAATAGAATTTAAACCAGAAACATTAGATATTATTGATTTTTGTCGTGGTCTCATAAGAGAAATACAAGGAACTAGCTACAGTCATATAATAGAGTTTTCTTTAAATAGCAGCGATTTAATTTTAGACCATACCTTATTTGCAGAATTTGATCCAAAAATTATCCGTCAAATTATCACAAATCTACTCACCAATGCTATCAAATATTCTCCTGGAAATAGTCAAGTTAATTTTAGTTTGAATATCACCGATAAACAGATAATCTTTATAATTCAAGATTATGGTATTGGTATTCCTCAAGAAGATCAGGTTAATTTATTTGCTTCTTTTTATCGTGGTTCTAACGTCGGTAGTATTTCTGGTACGGGTTTAGGTTTAGCAATAGTCAAAAAATGTGTTGAACAACATCAAGGGGAAATTACACTAGAAAGCAAACTAAACAAGGGAACAATATTTAAAGTTATTATTCCCAGAAGTAATTTAATGAGTAATTGGTAATTGGTAATTGGTAATTGGTAATTGGTAATTGGTAATTGGTAATTGGTAATTGGTAATAGGTAATAGGTAATGGGTAATAACTAACTATTCCCTGTTCCCTATTCCCAGTTAAGAGTTCCCTAGTTAATTCTTTGCTGTAGGGCTTTTTGTGCTTCTTCCCTGTCGTCAAAGTGGATTTTTTCAGTCCCTAAAATTTGATAATCTTCGTGACCTTTACCAACTAATAATACACCGTCTCCGGGTTGAGCTTGGAGAATTGCTGTCTGAATTGCGGTAGCGCGATCGCTGATAACTATTGGTTGTAATATATCAGGAATACCTGCCAATATATCCTGTAATATCTTTTCTGGATCTTCTGTGCGGGGATTATCTGATGTCACCACAACTAAATCAGCCAATTCTGCTGCTATTTTACCCATTTTGGGACGTTTAGTGCGATCTCTGTCTCCACCACAACCAAACACACAAATCATTTTACCAGGAATAAAAGGCCGAGCAGCCTTGAGCAAATTTTCCAAACTATCGGGAGTATGGGCATAATCCACAATCACGCTAATATCTTGTTGTGGGTTAAGTACCCGTTCCATGCGTCCAGGAACGCCGGGAAACTCAGAAATAGCATTTACTACCAAATCTAAATTTAACCCCAAATAGAGAGCAGTAGCGATCGCAGCCAAGAGATTTTCGAGATTATATTGACCAACTAAAGGGGAACTAAAAGCTGTATTTCCTTGGGGAGTATGTAAAATTCCATTGACACCATTTGGTTGATAATTTAAATCACTCATCCAAAAATTGGCGGTATTATTGTTAACGCTATAACTCCAAACCTGATCTAGATTTAAGGACGTAATTAAGCGTTGACCATAGGCATCATCGGCGTTAATAATTGCTTTTCCTTGCAGATAATCTGGACTAAATAGCAACGCCTTCGCCGCAAAATACTCTTCCATATTCTGATGATAATCTAAATGGTATTGAGTGAGATTAGTAAAGACACTCACTTCAAAAGCACAGTTTAACACTCTACCCTGGGCTAAAGCGTGAGAACTAACTTCCATGACCACAGTTTCACAACCAGCATTAATAGCATTAGCTAACTGCTGTTGTAAATCCACAGCAAAGGGAGTAGTATTCACAGATGTTTGTTCAAAACCAGGCCAACGGGTGTAAAGAGTACCAATTAAAGCCGTCGGTAAACTAGATTTTGTGAGAAAATGCTCAATTAAGTGGGTGGTGGTCGTTTTCCCGTTTGTCCCCGTTACACCCACCATTTTGAGTTTTTGTCCGGGATAACCATAAAAAGCTGCGGCTATTTGAGCGCAGGTTTTAGTCATATTATCACTACTAATGACTATAGAATTTGGTGAAGGGGGAGTTTTCAGAATTGCTGCGGAGGAAACAATAGCCACTACCGCACCAGCAGCTAAAGCACTTGGCCAAAACTCCCCACCATCTACTCTAGTTCCTGGCATTCCCAAAAACAAATCTCCTGGAGTACAAGCATGAGAATTAGTTTTAAGTCCCTGAATATCAATATCCGGTATATTTACAAGAGATCCAATACCATCTACAGTCGCTAATAATTCCCGTAATTTCATCTGTACCAACCTCTCCACAAGCTTGACTTGGGCTTATTTAAACATGATTTTATAGTTTATGGGGAAATTTTATGATCAAGGTGTTTTCATTTTACTTGATGCTTGACCAATTCTACTGCTAATTGGATTGCTGCTTTCATACTTGTCGCGTCAGCAATACCCTTTCTTGCAATATCAAAAGCTGTTCCGTGGTCTGGTGAAGTTCGTACATAAGGTAAACCAATAGTAGTATTTACAGCCCGATCAAAAGCCATTAATTTCACAGGAATTAAACCTTGGTCGTGATAAAGTGCTAAATAAGCATCAGCGGGATTTTTGACCTCACCATTTCCATACCAAGCTAGTCCTGGTTTTACCCACATTGTATCTGGTGGTATTAGTCCTTCTAACTGATTTAAGGAGTTTTTGGCCTGGTATTTTTGGCGTTCCGACTCCAACCAGGGAATTAACCAGTCTATTTCCTCCGTTCCCAATTGTCCCATTTCTCCACTGTGGGGATTTAAACCAGAAATCGCAATTCTCCAATTTTTCAGCCCAAAATCATTTTCCAAACACTCTACCAGCAAATCTAGTTTTTTTGTTAATAATTCTGGCGTTAATGTATTAGGTACTTGACATAAGGGAATATGTGTGGTAGCAAGTAAAGTACGGAGTGTCCAACCCGTAAAAGGAGATCGTGCCACAAACAACATCCCAAACCGGTCATTTAAGATATTAAACCCAGCCTTAGCGGCTAAAAGTTCCGTTTGTCCCGGATAATTGTAACCTGCGGCTTTCCAGGCTGATTTAGCGATAGGTCCTGTGACAATTCCATCAAATTCCCCCGCCAAAGTTTGAGATATGGCATATTCCATATAAGCAAAACTCGCTGCACCACTGACCGCATTACCCACACCCGTGACAATTTCACCCGCAGTAGGTAAGTCAATAATAGACAAATCAGCGGGATTTGCCAAAATTAGATCATTATCAATATTTTTACTGATATTTTCATAAGTTATAGTTATTAAATTTCTGCTACCTACTACCACAAGATCACAATTTTGAGTCACTTCTGGATCTGCTAAAGCCTTCAAAATTACTTCTGGTCCGATGCCAGCCGGATCTCCTAGCGTTAATACCAACCGTGGCCGTTTATTTTGATTAGTCATGTTAGATAATTGGTGATGGGTGATGGGTGATGGGTGATGAGTAATTGGTAATGGGTAATTGGTAATTGGTAATAACTCTACCACCTCGACTGTTCCCTGTTCTCTGTTCCCTGTTCCCAAATTGGTTTAGAATAATTAAAAAGGTCTAACTCAATAAATAGTTCTGATAGACTGATTTGAGCCGACAAACAGAAAACATAAATCAATAATCCACAAAGGAGAATTGCAGCAAATGAGCAGTGAAATGTTAAATGCAGCTATATTACCTTTTAGTCTCATCTTCGTAGGTTGGGCTATCGGTGCTTTGTTACTGAAAATTCAAGGTGCGGAGTAGGGGCAAACCCCCCGTGGTGGCCCAAATAACGGCCGACCCCCCGTGGTTGCCCAAATAACGGACGACCCCCCGTGGTTGCCCAAATAACGGACGACCCCCCGTGGTGGCCCAAATAACGGCCGACCCCCCGTGGTGGCCCAAATAACGGCCGACCCCCCGTGGTGGCCCAAATAACGGCCGACCCCCCGTGGTGGCCCAAATAACGGCCGA
>OMJF01000081.1 GCA_900299285.1 Anabaena sp. 54
ATTCTTTCATAAAACCAGATTTACCAACTACATTACCAGCAGATGAAAACCCTCAACCCGATTCTTTCATAAAACCAGATTTACCAACTACATTACCAGAAGCGAAAACTTCTGAACCCGATTCTTTCATAAAACCAGAACTAACTACTTCACCAGCAGATGAAAACCCTCAACTTACTACTGTCTTAACTTCTCAAGTATTAACAGCACCAGTGCTAGGAGATACCCCACCTGAGATCAGTTCCGTCTTAACTGATAATTTATCAACAAGACGACCTCCCGCACCAAAATTAAAACGGGAAATAACACCTAAACAACAAAAGACATCTCCGAGACAACAAAGACAACGAACATCTCCCAACTGGTCAGAGTTGCAGATAGGTTTTTTCTTGATTTCCTTGTATACAGTGGTTTCGTCTCTTTACAATGTGGCCATTAAGGCGATCTTCTTTACGGGTTATAATTCTAATTCCTTGGGAAGATTGGAAACACAGCAATTGATCTTGCCTACATTGGGTAATATTTTCTTAATTTTAATGCTACGTCTATTAGTGGTTGTGCCATTAATGTTAATGCTGTCGCCTATATTACATCCCTCTATTTGGCAAGACCTAGAAAATTTATTTGCTTCCTTAGGGGGGAAAGCAATTCCTAGCCAGAACAACACTAAACAGGCTTTATTTTTATCAGTAACTAGTGGTTTATTGTTATTTATATCACAGGTACTTATTTATCTGGCTATTGGTGAAGTAAGCACCTCCATGGCGATCGCTCTTTTCTTTGTCTATCCGGTTATGAGTGTTTTTCTGGCGTGGTTTTTGTTTCAAGAGCGTCCTAATTTACTGATCACTGGTGCAATGGCGGCAATTTTCGCCGGGGAATTGTTGGTTTTAGGTGGTCAAGTAGTGGTAAAAGATACCTCACTAGGAAGCACTACAGCCATTTTATCCGGGATAGTATTTGCAGTTTATGTCATTGTTACTAGAATATGCGCCACTAAACTCAAATTACATCCCGTATCTTTGACTTTAATCAACTTTACTACTATGTTGTTATTGAGTTTTCTGTGCTTAATCATACCTTTACCAAGGAATTTAGGTTTAGTAATTAACTCATCTAATGTACTCGAACTGGTTTTAAGTGCTTTTATATTAGGTGTTTTAACTTTGTGCGGTTACTTATTCAATAATTTTGGCATTCGTAAACTAGGCACTCCTCTCTCCTCTTTAATTGGGGCTACAGTCCCCATTTTTACGGTAATTTTTGCCGGTTTAATGCTGCAAGAATCCCTGGATATTATCCAAGTCATGGGAGTTATATTAGTTACTGTTGGTGTTGCCTGTATTAGCTGGAAAAAAACACCAAGTCAGCCACAACCTTCTAAATAGTCAGTTGTCAGTCGTCAGTGGCTACTGATAATGGGAAAATTCCTATTACCCATTACCCATTACCTATTACCTATTACCCATTACCCATATTGTACAATCCTAATCTGGCTAGATATAGCTTACCTGTCCTCACAGATAACTTATTTAATCTTGATTAAATAGTATCAAAAATTATCAGTATAAAAACCTGGAAGGAGTTTTTTGCAAAATATATAGATGTTTAAGGAAGAGAAAGTTATACTGGATTCTAATAGAAAAATGCAAATCATTCTACTTTGCTTCTCCTCCCGTTTAACCCTGCATCCCAAAACCCTGGATATTTAAAGTTTCCGAGTCAGATCGGAGGGGGAGTTAGTTAGTGTGAGACAAAACAAAAATTGCCAATTTACACCCTGCAAATTTACTACCTAAAAATTTCCGAGTCAACCCATAATTTTAGGTTTGCAGTTGAGAGATCATTTTTTGAAAATGGGTGTATAATCAGTAATTTAATTTGAACATCATACTTGTAACCGAGCCATTAAACCGTCTGTAGAATATGACCAACGACATAGATCTGATTAAGCGTCTTGGACCTAGTGCGATGGATCAGATCATGCTTTATCTAGCTTTCAGTGCCATGCGTACAGGTGGACACAGGCATGGAGCATTTTTAGATGCAGCCGCAACAGCAGCCAAGTGTGCAATTTACATGACCTATTTAGAGCAGGGACAAAACCTGCGAATGACCGGACATTTGCATCACCTTGAGCCAAAGCGAGTTAAAATCATTGTCGAAGAAGTAAGACAAGCTTTAACTGAGGGCAAACTGCTAAAAATGCTGGGTTCCCAAGAACCTCGCTATCTGATTCAACTTCCTTATGTCTGGATGGAAAAATATCCTTGGCAACCAGGAAGATCCCGTGTTCCTGGTACGAGTCTAACCAGCGAAGAGAAAAAACAAATTGAGCAAAAGCTACCGAAAAATCTTCCTGATGCTAAGTTAGTCACCTCATTTGAATTTATGGAGTTAATTGATTTTCTTCATAAGCGATCGCAGGAGGACTTACCCCCTAGTCACCAAATGCCTTTGAGTGAAGCATTAGCAGAACATATCAAGCGTCGGCTATTGTATTCAGGAACGGTAACACGCATTGATTCTCCCTGGGGTATGCCCTTTTATGCTCTCACTCGTCCCTTTTATTCTCCTGCTGATGATCAAGAGCGCACATACACGATGGTAGAGGATACAGCCCGATATTTCCGCATGATGAAATATTGGGCAGATCGGAAACCAAACACGATGCGGGCTGTAGAAGAACTGGATATTCCGGCTGATCAAATCGAGCAAGCAATAGACGAATTAGACGAAGTTATTCGTTCTTGGGGGGATAAATATCACCAGGAAGGTGGAGTACCAATGATCTTACAAATGGTTTTTGGTAATAAGGATGATGAATAGAAGACACTATTTTGATCTTGCGTAGGGTGGCACACTTACCAGGACTACAGTGATAAATCTATTTATTCATGGGAACTGATGGGTTTTTATACTCTCTTAGTTGGGTTTTAAACCAATATATTGGTAGACAATCCGCCGAGGTAAACCAAGGACACACTTAACAAAAGTATCTAAATTTGTTGAGATTTGATCACTGTTACTAATAAATACACAGGTTGCTAAATTCTGTGGACGTTGTGGTGACAGAAATCAAGGGCAACCACAGGTGTAATTTGTGTAGGCTGATAAATTCTTGCTACACAATCAGAATCACTCCCGTGGTCAAATTGTTGGGGCAAAAATTTGAGATGCTGATTTATGTGGTACTGATACTCAATAGTTGATTAGTATAAGCCTAATGGTCGTCTCCTTAAAAATCGGTAACAGTCATAGTCACCAAAGGACTGCTTAATAATCACCTATAGTGATCAATGGTGCTCTAAACACAGTGAAGCAATAATTTATTGATTTGTTCCCAAAGTTACTAATTTTTTTGGTTTCTTTTGATAACTATTCTCCAATTAACCAAGGTTATGCTACCTGAGAATTTAATTCCCCATCTTCTCCCATGCAGTTACCTATAAAATGTCTATTATGATTGGAAACTATGTCATAATAGTAGGTCTGAATAAAATTTTAGAAGGATTAAATTAAGGAAACTCATGTCCCGATATAGAGGACCGCGCCTCAGAATTGTCCGCCGTTTGGGCGAATTACCAGGCTTAACTCGGAAGAGTGCTAGACGTGCTTATCCCCCTGGACAACATGGTCAAAACCGTAAAAAGCGATCTGAGTATGCTATCCGTTTAGAGGAAAAGCAAAAACTCCGCATGAACTACGGTTTGACCGAAAAACAAATGCTACGCTATGTCCGTAAAGCTAGACGAGTGGCTGGTTCTACTGGACAGGTATTACTGCAATTGTTAGAAATGCGCTTGGATAATACTGTTTTCCGTATGGGTATGGCTCCGACAATCCCCGCCGCCCGTCAATTGGTAAATCACGGTCACGTAACTGTTAATGGTCGAGTAGTAAATATTGCCAGCTATCAATGCCGTGCGGGTGAGGAAGTTGCTGTCAGAAACAGAGAAGCTTCTAAGAAGTTAGTGGAAGCTAACCTGCAATATCCCGGTTTAGCTAATCTTCCTAGTCATTTAGAGTTTGATAAAACTAAGTTGGCTGGTAAGGTCAATAGTATAATTGAACGGGAATGGGTGGCGCTACAAGTTAATGAACTACTCGTGGTGGAATACTACTCACGTCAAGCGTAGGACAATTTTGGATTTTGGATTGACGATTTTGATGAGAATTGTTTTTCTTTGCATCTCCAATCCAAGATCTAAAACAAAACTTACTGGTATAATATATAAATCGTAGTGAGGACTTTAGTCCTCTCTTCGAGACTCTATGACAACACTGTTCAGGGCTAGATATCTGTTTAAAAACAGAGGATTATAATTGATTTTTTGTGACAATTGTGTCCGCCCTATAAAATCTAAAATTCCTTAATATTAACTGACTAACCACCAATCTGGGACATGGTACGGGCATAAGTACCGAGAGTACCAGAGTCACGTTGTTTAAAGTTTATTTCTGGCTTGATATTTAAAATTTGTCTCACTTGTGTTTGTAGGTCTGTGGTACTAATACGAGCGCGTAAAGATGATTTTAAGTCAATTTGACCCGTTTCATTTAGTAAGCAGGGACGTAGCAAACCGTCGGCGCTAAGACGCATCCGGTTACAGCGATCGCAAAAACATTCTGACATTTGGCTAATAAATCCCAGTGTGCCTTTAGCCCCAGGAATTTGAAATATATCCGCAGGTCCACTACCACAAACTTGGGATTTTGTCAATCCCCACCGCGCATAAATAGATTGACGTAAATCCGCTGAAGATATCCAACCGCGATCGCTAAATAGGTCTGAGTTACCAATAGGCATAAACTCAATAAATCTAACGTGCCATTGTTTATCAATAGTTAAAGCAGCCAAATCTAAAATTTCATGGTCATTAACGCCCGGAATTACCACTACATTTAATTTTAACGGGTTAAATCCCACCCTATAAGCAGCTTGGATACCTTCCCACACTTGTTCCCAGCGTCCACGTCCATGATTACCGATAATTTCTGCAAATATATGTGGGTCTAAAGAGTCTAAACTAATATTAATTCTTTTTAAACCGGCATCATATAGATCTTGGGCTATGGGAGCGAGTAGAAAACCATTTGTAGTCATTCCTAGATCTTGAGTTTGGGGAAGATGAGCAATTTTGGCGACTAAATTAACTACACGGGGACGGAGTAAAGGTTCACCACCAGTTAAACGAAAGCGAGTAAAACCAACGGGGATAAATACCTCTTCAATAAGAGTAAGCAGTTCTGTATCAGTTAATAATTGCTGTTTAAGGATATAATCAAATTCTGCACCTGTAGGCATACAGTATTGACAACGAAAATTGCAACGATCAATTAAACTGATGCGGAGATAGTCCACGTTGTTTATAGTTGCGCTGATTGTCATATTAGGGAAGACGTGACAGATAGAATAACTCTATTATAGAGATAATAGAAATCAAGGAATAATTTAAAGAAGAAGAAACTGACATTTGTTGGATTTAAAATTAATATCACTCAACTCTATTTAGATATCATAGCCATTTTGCGTTATGAGTAGTTACATCAGTGTAACCCATAACCCTATTCAAAGAAAAATGGCTCGTCACCCCACCTTAACTTTTGACCGTGGTACATTAATTTTACACCCACCACCACGGAGTAAAACTTGGATAGATTATGCTACATGGGATGATAGAGTAGAAAAGTTCCGTATTCCGGCCATAAGATACCGTTCCTTAGTTGAAGCGCTTCAAGCCGAAGCTACGGATTTTATGGATGACGCTAAAGCTTTTTATCCCCTGGACTTGGTAGCTAGTGTAGAAATGACTCCCTATTCCCACCAAAATGAGGCTTTAGCGGCTTGGAAACTGGCGGGACGACAGGGGGTAATTGTGCTACCAACAGCAGCGGGAAAGACCTATTTGGCACAAATGGCTATGGAGTCCACACCGCGCACCACATTAATTGTAGTCCCAACTTTGGATTTAATGCACCAGTGGTATGCTCACTTAGTCGCGGCTTTTCCTGACCAGGAGGTAGGTTTATTGGGGGGTGGTTCACGGGATAGAACACCGATTTTAATTGCTACATACAATAGTGCTGCTATTCATGCGGAGAGTTTAGGTAATAAATATGCTTTGATAATTTTTGATGAATGTCACCACTTACCTACAGATTTTAACAGAGTTATTGCTGAATATGCGATCGCTCCCTATCGTTTAGGACTGTCTGCAACCCCGGAACGCACAGATGGTAAACACGGTGATTTAAATATTCTTATTGGTAGAGAAGTTTATCGTAAACGCGCTGAAGATTTAGCCGGTAAAGCTTTAGCCACTCATGAAATTGTGCAAATTAAAGTTAAATTATCTCAATTAGAACGAGAAAAATATCATCAGCTAATTCAAACTCGCAATGATTTTTTAAAACAATCAAAAATCTCTTTAGGAAGTATCCAAGGTTGGCAAATATTTGTACAAATGAGTGCAAGATCCCAACCTGGACGTAGAGCAATGTTAGCACATCGTCAAGCCAAAGAAATCGCCTTGGGAACTGATGGTAAATTGCGGGTACTTGTGGACTTATTAACCACCCATTATCCCGAAAGAATCTTGATTTTTACCGCTGATAATGCTACAGTTTATCGTATTTCTCAAGATTTATTAATTCCCGCAATTAGTCATCAAACACCAGTGAAAGAAAGACACGAAATTTTAACTAAATTTAAAGCAGGTGAGTATAATACCTTAGTTGCTTCTAATGTCTTAAATGAAGGTGTAGATGTTCCCGCAGCCAGTATAGCGATTATTCTATCAGGTACGGGTTCAACGCGGGAATATATTCAACGATTGGGGAGAATTTTACGTAAGGGAAATTTAGCAAATAAACAAGCAATTTTATATGAAGTTATAGCCGAAGATACAAGCGAAGAGGGAACTTCAGCCAGACGCAGGGGAGAAAATAACACACAGGAAGAAAACCCAAAAAAGGCAAATTTACAAGTTATTTATGGTGGCGGAAAAAAAAGCGATTTAAAAGCAGCAGAACAATTAGAAATTAACTATTCAACTCAAAAGAAAGATGTTACCAACAGACCTACTGATATACCGCCAAAACGGCGAGGAAATTATTCCGAAGAGACTGAAACTTGATCATAAACATTTGAATTTAGCCAGGGATTTAATTAGTTTTTTTCAGGAAGCAGTTGGGAAAAATCAAGGATTATTAGAACGTCAATTAGCAGACTTTGAAGGAGATACTACAGATTACCGCATGAAACGGGGTTTAGCTTATATTCTCAAGAGCAGTTTTTGTACTTTTGAAATAGTCAGTCCTCTCGAACCAGCAATGTTAAGAGAAAGGGTATTTACTTTAGCAGCAAAATCTACTTATAGTCGAGAATTAACGGATATGACTTTAAATAAAATTGCAGCTGATTTAAGTCAAGAACTGAACCAAGAAATTTTACCTGTGCAAATACGAGACGGACTTTACGCAGATTTATCAGAAAATAAAATTTTAACTGCTTTTGATGCTCCCAAACCAGAAGATGTTTTGCATCGTTATAATTTATCTCAAATTCAAGGAGTTTTTTATAAAGCAACTCAATTAGTATTAAATGCTCATCGCAATGTTCCCGGAGAATATAAACTATTGTTTCGTTATTTAAAGCTATTTCAATTAATGGCTTATATTGAAGGTGATGCCGATCATGGTTTTACAATTAGTGTAGATGGTCCTGCAAGTTTATTTACTTCCAGCACCCGTTATGGTTTAGCTATCGCCAAGTTAATTCCCGCTTTACTTCATGTGACCAAATGGAGTTTATCAGCGACCTTACAAACTCGTGATTTTTACACAAATGACTTGAAAATAGGACGTTTTAGCCTTAATTCTGAATGTGGATTAGTCTCCCATTATCCTCCAGGTAAACCTTATGATAGTATGTTAGAGGAATCTTTTGCTAGTAAATGGGATGGTTTAAAAAGTGGCTGGATACTAGAGAGAGAAGTTAATTTAATACCCCTTCCTGGTAGTGTAATGATTCCCGATTTTCGATTAGTTCATACAGACGGACGGGTATTTATTTTAGAAATAATTGGTTATTGGAGACCAGAATATTTACAAAAGAAATTTTCTCAAATAAAACGAGCAAATTGCGATAATTTGATTTTAGCAATTTCCGAAAGATTGAACTTAGAAAAAGCTGGAGTAAAATTAGATCATGTTCCCACAAGAATTGTTTGGTTTAAAGAAAAGTTATTACCCAAATCTGTACTAGCAGTAATTGACAATTGACAATGAATAACTAAGGGTAATTGTGGATAATTGTAGGTTGGGGAGTGCAACAACAAAACCCAAGAAATTTCTGAAGATTTTGGTTTGTTTCCTCGATGAATGAAGGTATGATTTTTTCTCACGCAGAGGTGCTCAAGACGCTCCAGAGTAAGAGTTTAAGAACTAGAGTATTTGATTTTCATACCTCAACTCAGCAATGCCATATAACTTTTATTTATAATTTATTGTCAACTCATTCATACGCAGTGATAACGGAAACAATAAACTCAAAGCAGACTAAGACAAAGAGGATTTTATAGAGATTATTTAGAATAATATATGTATAAGCTTTTGTAAAGCGATCGCTTTTAACTATTTACTTATTTTTTACTGATTTGCTTTTCTATAATCCCAAGGGTCAATAAATTTACCATCACCCCAAATACCAATTTTTTGTTGTCGCGCTTCTGTCTCGGCTTGTTGTAGGATATTCTGACTGGGACATTTATTTAAATAGGGATGATATACTTTAGCTAATCCCTCTTTTAACAATATTTGCTGTAAAAACGTGCCATCTTTTAACCGCACTTCAGCTATTTTTCTTCCGTAGAAGTCACTATTTGTAATATTTAACTTGACACGATTGTCTGTTTGTTTAATCAGTGCTTCTATCCGTGTTTTTGCTTTCACACCCCAAGCAAACTGATTCACATCTTTACTAATTTTACTCCTCTTTTGTTTGTGAGAATGAGGTATTTCTGGAGCATCAACACAAGCAAACCGTACTGTCAAATTTTTGCCATCAGCACTTTTTAATACCAATGTATCACCATCACTCACCCGTTCCACCAGATCACCCGGAGCGGTAAACCAGCTATCACAGGCTAGTAAACCAAAAGTCATTATCACCGCACCCAGCCTTAACCATTGTTTCATAAAAATCAGCAGTATCAGTATTTATCTCTATAAATTCTTTGTCTATGAGCTTCATATAACATTAAAGCAGCAGTAACTCCCACATTTAAAGACTCTACCCCAGGACTAAGGGGAATTTTCACCTTAATATCTGCCAAAGCGGCCGAATTTGTTGATAATCCTGCTCCTTCATTACCCAATAATATTAAACTAGGTTTGCACCAGTCCACCTGCCAATAAGTCAAATCGGCATTAGGTAATGTGGCTACTACCTGCATTCCTGCTTGCTGACTTTCCTCAACCGTAGCTTTCAAATCTTGACTGACAGCCATGTTTAAACGAAACCATTGACCAGCAGAAGCTCGTAAAACCTTGGGATGATCTAAGTCTACACTATCGGCACTCAACCACAAACCTGATGCTCCTGCGGCTGCGGCCGTACGAATCATAGTTCCCAAATTACCAGGATCTTGGACAGTTTCCAAAGCCAGAACTAAGCCTGTCTGCGGAATTTTTCTTGATTGTGCTTCTCGTGGAGCGATCGCTACTATACCATCAGGATTGACAGTTGTGGCCATTGCAGCCAGAATTTCTGGACTGACAATTTCTGTGCGATCGCAATGGGTACAAACAGCTTTCCATAATTGAGAATGGTTCATTTCCCATTCAGGAGTACAGCATACTGCATTTAACGGATAACCAACTGCACAAGCCTCCTCCAGCAAATGAGTTCCTTCCAATAAAAATAGCTGCCGTTTATGCCTCTCTTTAGGAGAATGTAACTTACGAACTTGCTTAACCAGGGAATTTTGTAAACTTGTTAACACAATCTTAGACTTGAGATTTCGGACTTGAGATCAGTCCCAAATTGAGATGCGGAACCCGGGACTTGAACCCGGAAGCCTTGCGGCACTAGAACCTGAATCTAGCGCGTCTGCCAATTCCGCCAGTTCCGCTCACATTCAATCTTATTTACAGACTAACATTATTGCTTAACTGTTGGCATTTGTCAAGAAAAAAATTGGCAAAATAGAAAAGTCGTGGAAAAAAAATTTTTTCCCTTGCGGCCAATCTGCATTTTTACAATTAAATTTCCTGACTGCATGATAAAATTTAACGACCTTATAGCCTTAACATAGCGCAAAATTTTTCTAGCTTCATCAAGCTGAAGAATTGTTAATTTAGAATCAAAACCAACATCAAACCTTTATAATTACGTATTTTTTTGGAGGGGGCTTATTCATTCTTTTAGTAGCTTACCAAATACCAAGTCAACAGATACAGACTCCCCAGTCTTGCAGATCTGTGGTGGACATCCTTTGGCAGGTCATGTAAAAATTAGTGGTGCAAAGAACTCCGCACTGGTAATCATGGCCGGAACTTTACTATGTTCGGGTGATTGTCGCATTCGTAACGTTCCTTCACTAGCGGACGTAGATAGTATGGGACAAGTCTTATCAGCTTTAGGACTACGTTTAAGTAGAGAAAGTGACATTTTAGATATTGATGCTCGTGAAATTACCACATCTAAAGCCCCTTATGAACTTGTTACCCAACTACGAGCCAGCTTCTTTGCCATTGGTCCGATTTTAGCCCGGTTAGGAGTAGCACAGATGCCTTTACCAGGAGGTTGTGCCATTGGCGCTAGACCGGTAGATTTGCACGTTCGGGGACTGCAAGCCATGGGTGCAGAGGTAAAAATTGAACATGGCATTTGTCATGCTCACGTTCCCGGAAATAATGGCAGATTAAGAGGAGCGAAAATATACTTAGATACTCCTAGTGTCGGAGCAACAGAAACCTTAATGATGGCTGCTACCTTAGCAGACGGGGAAACTATCCTAGAAAATTCCGCTAGAGAGCCTGAAGTCGTAGATTTAGCCAACTTCTGTAACTCCATGGGCGCAAAAATTCAAGGTGCAGGAACAAGTACAATTACTATAGTCGGTGTACCTAAATTACAATCTACTGAGTATACTATTATTCCTGACAGGATTGAGGCTGGAACATTTTTAATCGCTGGAGCAATTACACGCTCTGAACTGCTTCTATCCCCAGTTGCACCTGATCATTTAATTCCCGTCATTGCCAAATTACAGGAAATAGGTGTATCAATTATTGAAGAAGGTCAAGATTGTTTACGGATTTTACCCGCTAAAACACTGAAAGCTATCAATATTGATACCTTGCCTCATCCGGGTTTTCCTACGGATATGCAAGCACCTTTTATGGCTTTACTAACCTTGGCGGCAGGTGATAGTATCATTAATGAATCAGTGTTTGAAAATCGCTTGCGTCATGCTTCTGAGTTGAACCGCTTGGGCGCAGATATCCGTGTCAAAGGTAACACTGCTTTTGTTCGCGGCGTGCCAATGTTATCAGGCGCACCAGTGATAGGTACGGATTTAAGAGCTTCCGCAGCTTTGGTTTTAGCGGGATTAGCAGCATCAGGAACAACCACAGTTCAAGGATTGCAGCATTTAGACCGAGGCTATGATCGCATTGACACGAAATTACAGCAATTAGGAGCAAAAATTAGGCGTTTAAATAAACCAGAGAAAGACGCAGATTTACCTAATTCAAATCCTAGTTCTTCAGCCTCAACTTCTATCTAGGCGAGAGAATTTTGTATTTACTAACTTAATGGCAATTGTTTTTACCTGTTAATTAAACAGCAGATTAATAACTTTCGCCATTGGAGTTCCTTAAAAGTCAATTATTTGCTATAATTGTCCTTTAAATAAACTTTAAATAAACTTTAAATAAACTTGAAAAAAAATTGGATATGATTGGCGTAGCAATTGTTGGTACAGGATTTGGTCAAAAAGTACACATTCCCGCATTTCAAGCACATCATAATACTAAAATTGTCGCTGTTTATCATCGAGATATTCATCAAGCTAAAACTATTGCAAAAACTCACAATATCCCCGATGCTAGTGATAATTTAGGAGAAATTTTGGCTTTACCTAATGTCGAAGCTGTGAGTATTTCTACACCACCATTTTTACACTATGAAATGGCCAAGCAAGTCTTACAAGCTGGTAAACATCTTTTATTAGAAAAACCTGTGACTTTAAATGTCAATGAAGTTAAAGAATTATATCATTTAGCAAAAAATCAAGGTGTAATTTCTACTGTAGATTTTGAATTTCGGTTTGTTCCCCAATGGCAATTTTTCGCTCAACTCCTAGCTAGAAATTATGTAGGGAATATTCGCTTAATTAAAATTGACTGGTTGGGTTCTTCTCGTGCTGATATTTCTCGTCCCTGGAATTGGTATTCTAGTCAAGAAAAAGGTGGTGGTGTATTAGGAGCTTTAGGTTCTCATGCTTTTGATTATATTAACTGGTTATTTGGTCCGGTTGGGAAATTAAACGCTCATTTAATTACCGCTATTCCTGAAAGAATTAACCCCGCAACTGGTGAATTACAATTAGTTGATAGTGATGATACTTGTTTATTATCTCTAGAATTGGTTAATGGTACACCTGTCCAAGTCTGTATTAGCGCGGTTATTCATGCACCTAGAACCCATTGGATAGAAGTATATGGAGATCAGGGTACATTAGTTTTAGGTAGTAATAATCAAAAAGACTATATTCATGGCTTTCAGGTTTGGAGTTCTCAACCTGGTAAACCTTTGAAAGAAATAGCAATTCCCCAAGAATTTCTCTTCCCTCAATATTATCATGATGGGCGAATTTGCGCTTTGTTGCGTGTTGTTGATGAATGGGTAAAAGGAATTACTAACCATGAACAAACTACACCTTCTTTGCGAGCAGGGGTTTATTCCCAATTACTCATGGATTTATCCCATCAATCTCATAATACAGGAAATTGGGTAAATGTTCCAAGTTTGCCGGAGTTTTTAAATGATTAGAAAATATGGCTTAAACTAAATAAGTAGGTTGGCGTGAAAAATTGTCGTTATGACAAGGGAACAGGGAACTCTTAACTGGGAACAGGTTTTGGGCAACTTTACTTTTCGTTACTTATGTCGGTTTTTTTCCGTTCA
>OMJF01000082.1 GCA_900299285.1 Anabaena sp. 54
ATTACCCATTACTCAGGACGACTAGTTTCTTCTGCCTGAACTGTTTCCGTGCTTTGGACTTGGGAATCTATTTCGGTGGCTGTAGAACTCAAAGAACCTTCCGGTACTAATTCCACAGATGAGCGTTCTAGTAACCAGTCTACGATCTTTTTGGTTAAAAGTTCTTCCTTGACAACGGCACTCAGTCTATTTTTATCCAAGTCTTCATTCGGGTATTCTGCTATCAATTCCGTGACTCTAGCTTCCACTTCTTCTTTGGTCACTTCGATAGATTCCCGTTTACCAATTTCTTGTAAGGATAAAGAACGCTTAATACGTTCCACAGCTTCGGGTTTTGATCTTTCCCGCAATTGGGGAATAATTTCCTGGGTCAATAGCTTTTTCACGTCTATCCCCTGTTCAGACAACTTCATCGCTGTTTGTGTCAGCATAGCATCAACTTCTTGATCAATGAATGTTGTCGGTAAATCTATTTCGACATGATTCAGTAGTTCCGTTAATAAAGCCTCTTGCTGATTTTCTTTGGTTTTATCTGCCGCTTCTTTTTGATACCTTTTTGTTAATGATGCCCGCAATTCCTCTAATGTCTCAAATTCGCTGACTTCTTGGGCAAAATCGTCATCTAATTCTGGCAGTTCTTTGGTTTTAATTTCCTTGAGTGTGATTGTAAACAAGGCCGCTTTCCCAGATAATTCTTCGTTACCGTAGGGTTCTGGGAATTGAGCCGCTACTTCTTTGGTTTCTCCAGGATTCATCCCCACTATACCCAAAACAAAACCGGGAATAAATTTATCCTCTTGTAACTCAACTTGAAAATCTGTTCCTTCACCACCAGGAATTGGTTTGGGTTCACTGTCAGGATCATCACCTTCGGCTTTAGCAATTACACCTTTAAAATCAATAACTGCCATATCACCGATTTGTGCAGCCCGTCCTTCTACAGGTACTAATGTGGCTAATTTATCTCTTTGTTCGTCAATAACGGTATCTACGCGGCTGGGGTCATACTTGATTTCCTCTGCTTTGGCCTCTAAACCAGTGTACTTGTTCAATTTAATTTCTGGTACTACATCTACAGCAGCAGCAATAATTAAGGGTTTTCCCGGTTCATAATTGTTAATTAAATCATCAAAGGATGAGCGTAGTTGAGGTTGACCAATGGCGCTAATGGCCTCTTGTTTAATCGCTTGCTCAATACCTTCTTGAATAATTTCTTCTAGAGCAGTTGCTTTAACACGAGTCGTTCCCAGCCGTTGTACTAATATTTGCCGGGGTACTTTCCCTTTGCGAAACCCAGGAATATTTACGGTCTTAGTGAGATCTTTAATGACTTCTTCGTATTTTTGCTTAGTAATTTCCGATGTAATTTCTATTTCTAAGCCAATTTGACTGGCGGGAAGTTTTTCCTGGGTAACTTTCATGCTTTGTTTCTGTTTTTATGATATTTTGATCTGAGGATCATACACAAGACGCGATCGCCCACTACTGTGAGAAACTAAGATAGCCGACGATGATATCTTGATATCTCACGAGGATGTGCTGATCAGGCATCATTCCCTGCTATTACTGGATAGATACCTTGGAGCAGATATCCATTTTATCGCCAAAAGTGGGGGATTGAACACTTTATGATCTTATTTCCACATAGCAGCCCTAATCCCGGTAACATAACTTGATAATCAGGAATCAGGGCTGATTTAAAATATCTAAGTGTCAATGGCCTTGATTTTCCTTTGCTTGCATTTTGCTGTACAATGTTATATTATCCGATAATGCTGTATATTTGATTGTCATCACTAAATTGTTGTCAACTACGATCTAACCAAGTCTCAAATTCCTGAATAAACCTCAAAAAATCAGATAATATCCCGAAAATATGCAAATTTTATTATTTAATGCTCCCGTTGAGAGGAAGAAAAGAGATAATTTAGAGATAATTTTTTGAGTTGTGCTAAAAAAATGTTAATTACCTCTTAAAGGAGGAGTCGAGTTTGTCTAAATCCTATCGTGTCGCTATTTTGGGCGCAACCGGTGCTGTAGGTACGGAGTTGCTGGAATTACTAGAAAGTCGGAACTTCCCCTTGGCTGACCTAAAATTATTAGCATCGCCACGCAGCGCGGGAAAAACACTAAAATTCAAGGGTGAGGATATCCCTATTCAAGCAGTAAGTGATCATGTATGGGAAAATGTGGATATAGTATTAGCTAGTGCTGGAGGTGGCATCTCCAAAACATGGGCTGGAGTAGCGGTGGAAAAGGGAGCGGTGGTAATTGATAATTCTAGTGCCTTTCGCATGAACCCAGATGTACCTTTAGTAGTCCCGGAAGTAAATCCCCAAGCGGCAGCTAGTCATCAGGGAATTATCGCCAATCCCAATTGTACCACAATTCTCATGTCATTGGCAGTATGGCCATTACATCAGGTCAAACCAGTGAAAAGAATTGTAGCAGCTACCTATCAATCTGCTAGTGGCGCTGGTGCGAAAGCCATGGAGGAAGTAAAAATCCAAAGTGAGGCTATACTACAAGGACAGCAACCAGTAGCAGAGGTCTTACCTTATCCACTGGCATTTAATTTATTTACCCATAATTCTCCTTTAACACCTTGGGGCTATTGTGAGGAAGAAATGAAAATGGTCAACGAAACCCGGAAAATATTTGGTAGTCAAGAAATAAAAATTACTGCCACTTGTGTCCGTGTTCCGGTTCTCCGCGCTCACTCGGAAGCCATTAATTTAGAATTTACCACCCCATTTAATCCAGAAGAAGCTAGAGAAATTTTAAGAATAGCACCTGGTGTTAAATTAGTGGAAGATTGGCAAGCAAATTACTTTCCTATGCCTATAGATGCTAGTGGTAAAGATGAAGTTTTAGTAGGCAGAATTCGTCAAGATATTTCTCATCCTTGTGGGTTAGAATTATGGCTGTGTGGAGATCAAATCCGTAAAGGTGCAGCTTTAAACGCAGTACAAATAGCAGAATTATTAGTAGAAAAAAATTTCCTAAAATCTACTAGACTATAAATTTTAATTGAATCATTTCTCACGGGTAATTAACAACGGAAAACGGACAACTAACTGAGGAGAGAAAAGAGTGTGGCAGATTTTGGGACAATAGTAACCGCTATGATTACGCCGTTTCAAGTAGACGGTAGCATTAATTATGATGTAGTCGCAAAACTAGCAGACCATTTAGTTAATAATGGTACTGATACAATAGTGGTATGTGGAACAACAGGGGAATCACCAACACTGAGTTGGGAAGAAGAATACCAATTATTTGTGGAGGTGTTACAGACTGTATCAGGAAAAGCAAAAGTAATAGCTGGGTGTGGTTCTAATTACACCAAAGAAGCGATCGCAGCCACCCAAAAAGCGGCTAAGATAGGAGTACATGGTTCTTTACAAGTAGTTCCCTATTACAACAAACCACCACAAGCAGGACTATATAAGCATTTTCAGGCAATAGCAGCATCCTGTCCCGATCTACCCATGATGTTATATAATGTTCCTGGCCGGACTGGTCAGAACCTACTACCGGAAACAGTGGTACAGTTAGCGGAAATTGATAACATTGTCGCTATTAAAGAAGCTAGTGGTAACTTAGATCAAGTTAGTGAAATTCGTCGCTTGACACCAAAAGAATTTCAGATTTATGCTGGAGATGATTCTTTAACCTTACCCATGTTAGCAATAGGTTCTGAAGGTGTGGTAAGTGTAGCTTCTCACTTAGTAGGTAATAAACTACAAGAGATGATTCGAGCATTTCGTCTAGGAAAAATGCAAATTGCTACCGATATTCATTTAGAACTGTTCCCATTGTTTAAAGCTTTATTTTTAACTACAAATCCCATTCCTGTCAAAGAAGCACTCAAGCTACAAGGTTGGGAAGTAGGTTCAATTCGTCCACCCCTGTGTGAAGCTGATACAGATGTGTTGAATAAGTTAGAATCAGTAATGCAGAAGCTGAATTTAATCTAAACAATAATAGGTGAGCGATTTATTTAAGAAATAATGTGTAAATAATGTGTACTTGTTAGTAGATTACAATCTAAATACCTGTGCTACAACTGAACAAAAGACCTTTTGCAAAAGTCCAAAAATGATATATCTCATTCCCAACCAAAAGAAAAATCTTCAAGATGTTTACCTGCGCTTGACATAACAATTTAAGCACTTATGCAAAAAGTCTAATATAAGAATGATTCAATTTGATGCAAATGAAATCAAACATGACTCTATAAAAGCTGGACTGAAATGGAAGTGTAAAGTTTCCTTTTATACAAAAATCCGAACTATCAACTGATTCACAACAAAAACAATCTCCAGGAGAAAATGGTTAAAATCGCAGCTAATTCCGCTCTAAAAATTATTCCTTTGGGCGGCTTACATGAAATAGGTAAAAATACTTGTGTGTTCGAGTATGAAGACGAAATTATCCTGTTAGATGCAGGATTAGCCTTTCCCACAGAGTCCATGCACGGCGTAAATATAGTATTACCTGATACAACTTATCTCAGGGAAAATCGCCACAAAATTAAAGGCATGATTGTCACTCATGGTCATGAAGACCATATAGGTGGTATTGCTTTTCATTTGAAGCAATTTGATATTCCCGTAATTCATGGACCAAGACTAGCACTGGCCATGCTAGAGGGTAAACTGGAAGAAGCGGGAGTCAGAGACCGCACAGAATTAAGAACAGTCCTCCCCCGTGACGTGGTGCGAATTGGTAAACATTTCTTTGTGGAATATATTCGCAATACTCACTCCATTGCTGATAGTTTTACAGTTGCTATTCACACACCATTAGGCGTAGTTATCCATACGGGAGATTTTAAAATTGATCATACTCCCGTAGATGGTGAAACCTTTGATTTGCAACGTTTAGCGGAACATGGTGAAAAAGGCGTACTCTGTTTGTTAAGTGATTCCACTAATGCAGAAGTTCCAGGATTTACACCCTCTGAACGCGCTGTTTTTCCCAACCTTGACCGAGTATTTTACCAGGCTACTGGACGTTTATTTGTGACTACCTTTGCTTCCAGTGTCCATCGTATTAACATGATTCTGCAATTAGCAAAGAAACATAATCGTGTTGTAACTGTTGTCGGGCGTTCTATGTTAAACTTAATCGCCCATGCGCGTAATTTAGGTTATATCAAATGTGAAGATAGTCTATTTCAACCGCTGCATACTGTCCGAGGAATGCCGGATGAAAGAGTGTTAATATTAACTACTGGCTCTCAGGGTGAGACCATGGCAGCAATGACAAGAATTGCTAATCAAGAACACCCTCATATTAAGATTCGTCAAGGGGATACAGTTGCATTCTCCGCTAACCCCATTCCCGGTAATACCATTGCAGTGGTTAATACCATTGATAAATTAATGATTCAGGGAGCAAAGGTGGTCTACGGACGGGATAAAGGTATCCACGTTTCCGGCCACGGTTGTCAGGAAGAACAAAAGCTAATGATTGCTTTAACTCGTCCTAAGTTCTTTGTACCATTCCACGGTGAACATCGGATGTTAGTCAAACATTCGGAAACTGCTCAAAGTATGGGCATTCCGGCGGAAAATATCGTCATTATCCGAAATGGTGATGTCATAGAATTGACAGAAAATTCTATCCGCGTCTCCGGTCAAGTGGCCGCTGGAATTGAATTGGTAGATACTTCTAGTTCGGGTATGGTTAGTTCTAAAGTCTTGGAAGAACGCCAACGCATGGCTTCAGAAGGTATGGTAACTATTGCTGCGGCTATTGATTGGAGTGGTAAGCTCATGGCTAAACCAGAGCTACATATGCAAGGCGTGGTGACGAGTATTGAGCGATCGCTTTTACAAAAATGGATGCAACAACGCATTGAGGAAATTCTTAGTGTACGTTGGTTGGAGTTTTCCCCTGCTGGAGGACAACCCGCAGATACGGACTGGGGGGGATTACAGGAAACTCTAGAACGGGAGATAGCTCGTTCTATGCGGAGAGAGTTGCAATGTCAACCTGCTTTGACGTTATTGATGCAAGTCCCGGAAGAGCCTCCTGTTAAGGTTGCTGACGGAAGAAGACGACGCACTCGTTCTACTGCGGTGGCTTCTTAAATAATTATCTCGCGCAAAGGCGCAAAGGTGCAAAGGCGCAAAGGTGTTTTTTAGCATCTTTGCGTTTTTTAATGGGAAATGGAGAATTTAAATTAAATTAAGTAATATCATGTTTGGTTGAACAGTTATCATATCTGTTGAGGCTGGTAATTGGTAATTGGTAATTGGTAATTGGTAATTGGTAATTAATTGGTAATTGATAATTGGTGATTGGTGATTGGTGATTGGGAAAAGGCAGTACAATGATTAATTAAATCGTAAGTGATTGGGCGGATATGATATAATTTCATGGTTTCTTAACATAATGTTGGGTATTTGACCTCAATTTACTCTCTCTTGTGCAAAAATACTCAAAAATTAAAAATTCTAGGGAATGGGATTTAAGCCTCAAGATAGATTTGGACGGAGGGTAAGCAGTGTAAGAATTAGAGCTATGGTGTCGTTGAGAAAGAAATTAGAGACCATACCACGGCCACAGCAACTGCTAATAATTTATCCATAAGCCTGGAAGACTAGGGATAAACATCAATCACAATATCACTGCTTTCTAAAACAGTCCAGTGTCATATTGGTGTCTATCTCTGAAGTTAGTTATTTAAGAGTATTTTCCTTGATCGTGATTATTGATAATAGTTGCTATATTAAGTTGTGTTACAATTAAGATAAATCACACCCAAAGGCAGATGTGTTGACTAAGATCTTAACTGTGAAGTTATCAATAGGATGGAATTAAGTAGGATACTCCTGGTTTGGAAATTACGATTTGGGTGATGTATTAACAGATGGATTGAAATCTAGAAAGCGGTTTAGGGGATCTTTGATCTTTGAAAAAATTTCCGTCATAATACTGTTTTCCGGTTGCAGTTCTTGTCATATTGTATATTCATCAGTAAGGTGAATAACTTCATAAGAAGAGAATAATTACTATGAAGGTATCTAAAAGTACCAACAAAAAGATTTTTGTATCAAGTTGGGTTTCTCTACATCAAACAGACGCTAGTGAAACTAATGTGAGTCCTTTACAGGATGTTACACCTAAGCCTGTTTGGGGATTTTTACGTCCTTTGCGAAATTGGTTAGATAGCATCAAAGTAAGCGATCGCCAATTAGCTCACCGTTTATGTCAATTAATTCCCGCTCATTGTCCATTTGAACGCGATATAAAGCTATTTGGTAAAACCTTGTTTCACATTCCACCATTGTGCAAGCTTAACCCCTTGTATGAAGAATTAGTAGGTTTACGATTTAGAGCAATGTGCTATCTAGCTGATACCTGCGGCGAGGATATTTCACAGTATTGCTAATAGGTAATGGGTAATGGGTGATTGGTGATGGGTAATGGGTGATTGGTGATGGGTAATGGGTGATTGGTGATGGGTGATGGGTGATTGGTGATGGGTGATGGGTGATTCACGTTTTACAACTGACAACTGACAGCTAACCACTGACAACTGACAGCTAACCACTGACAACTAACCACTGACAACTGACAACTAACCACTTAACTAATTCTTTTGAAGTTGCCATTTTTGGATAGCATCCTGAGCATCTTCATAGGCGATCGCACCTGTAGGAACTAAAATAGCAGTAGAGATAGCAGATTGAAAATCTCCTTGATTAGCCCGAATTTTGGCTAGATTTAAGATTTTTTCGCTCCACTGGTTAATTGATGTTTGAGCGATTTCAAAACCGGGTTGTCCCCGTTGTATTTTTTTAGCAACTGCGATGGCACTATTGTAAGTAGAAGCTTGTTCAGGAATAATTGATGCTGTGGCTTGATCTAAGAGAGTTTTATTGTTCACATACTGTTTGTCCTCTATTTGCCATTTTTTAATCAAAGTTTGGGCTTGAGAATAAAGCGACTCTTGTTTGGTAATTAACTGAGCCGTCGCTATAGCATTTTCATATTTTCTTTGTTGGGCTTGTGTTTGTGCCAACTCTAAAATCATCTGACACCAAACTTGAATATTTTCCTGTGTTTTTGCGTATATCGGTGTGTTTGCTTTAATTTTCCGGGATTTGGCGATCGCTGTCACCAAATCTCCTGGTTGAGTAGGGACAAGAGACATTTTTTCTAGCTCTAAAATGGCTTGATTGCGTTTTTTAGAGTCTGTATTCAGAGTAATTTGGTGCGTACTGCGATTTTGGTTAGTGGGGGATATCTGGGAAAATTGAGTCGCACTAGTTGTATTGTTAAATACTATTCTTGATAAATTTTCAAACCGGAAATTCTCATGATGACGGAGCAAAAATGTAGTGAGTAAAGCTACTATCACCATATTGCCACCACCCCAGATGATAAATTGTTGCCATAGGGGCATCTGTGAGCGGCTTGAGGGTTTGTCTTTGTGGGTGGTTATAGGGGGGATAAATCTACCCTCCCCATGGGATGCTGGGACAGTTTCTAAGACTGATGCGGTGGGTATTTGATTTAAAGTAGTTGCTACCGAGGCATTTTCTATGCAGTCAGCTTGATCTATGGTGGTACTAGAGTCACTATTTTCCACAAGGGGTGCAGTTTTCGTGACAGCAAAACTGGCTTCTGGAAAAATTATGGACTCGGAGTTTTCATCTAATGTCAAGATGGGTAAAATAGCTGGTTGTTGAGCAGGAATAACGGTGATGGGATTTTGGACAGGCCGCCAGTGGTATTGACAGAGTTTGGGTGTAAGATAACTCAGATAACTGGCTAAATCACTCAGATCGTATCCTTTTCCCGAACCCAAAGCTTCTAATAACGCTGCTGTAAAGAAACCGTGACCTAATTCTGTACTTTCATGGGAAAATTCTTCTGGTTCACAGGAAATAATCGCCCCCATTTGTAATTCTGCGGCCAGTTCGATAATTTCTTGGCCTACGGGTGCATCTGCTTGTGTGCCAAAAGCCCGGTTAATATCAAAGATGAGTAAGACCTTGAGTCCGGTAAATTCTAGACTTTGGATGAGCGATCGCGCTTCTATACCCGTTTCAATAATTTGTTCAGGATCACCGCCAACAGGCATTAAATAGTCTTTTTCTTTGTAGTTAACGCCATAGCCACTAAAAAATAACCATAAATAGTCTTCTGGCTGCCAAAATGTAGCCGCTAATTCTTGTAATAACGATAGAATATTTTCCTTGGTGGGGTAGGAGGATTTATCTCCTCTGGGGGGAGAAGTGTTTGTCATCAATAAGCAGTTTTCAGGGGGAAAACCTGCTTGGTTTAGCAAATAATCCTTAATTGCCTCAGCATCCGCTTGAGCGCAATCTAGAGGCTGAAATAATTGATATTGATTAATGCCAATGGCGATCGCCCAGTAATTTACCATCCTATCTTTATCGGCTATTGTTTGCCTAAAATTGCTGTTAGCACGAACCTTTAACTACAAAGCTAACTTATGTTTATAGTTTATGCCTGATGTGAATTTTATCGCTTAGAATAGGAAGGTTGTCAAGAATTACAATATCCGCTGTCATGGCTGTTCCTAAGAAGAAAACATCAAAATCTAAACGAGATAAACGCCGCGCTACCTGGAGACACAAGGCTGCTGTTGAAGCCCAAAAAGCTATCTCCCTCGGTAAATCCATTTTAAGTGGCCGTTCTAAATTTGTCTACCCAACGGACGAGGAAGAAGAAACTCAAGAATCTTAAAGCATAATCCTGTAATATCTCGTAGAATCTTGTTATAAATTTATACTCGTAATCACTGAAATTTGGATCTTTACCAGATTAGGAAAAATCTAGATTTGTAGGGTTTTAGCACAGCTAAAACCCTATTTGTAAAATCAAATAATTCAGCAATTTTGAGTATAGATGAGGATTGATAAAAAATCCTCAAGTTAAATAACGTAAGTTGCTAGTTAGGGAAAATGTCATAATCAGGATATCCAAGATTAAAGGATGAACAGGATGAAAACAGAAAATTACTCACCAATTACCCA
>OMJF01000083.1 GCA_900299285.1 Anabaena sp. 54
TTAATAACTTTTTCCTGTGGTATTTCACACCCGCAGATCCCCCTAAATCCCCCTTAAAAAGGGGGACTTTGAGGAATTTAGTTGGGTTTGACTATCGTTTAACCCAACCTACTAGCTATTATGTAATTATATGTATTTTCGCAATAATTCTTTACTTGGGCGATTACTGAGAATCAAATAATTAAGATAATATATCTTATGGGGGTTATTTACCACTATTCAAAAGCATTATCTATCATGTCCAGATTATTAGTCACCCAATATCAAACCCAAGTCCAAAAAATCATTCAATACGGTGGTTCTCGCAAAGAAACATCTATTCGCGTTGCTTTTCAAAACCTGTTAAATGAATATTGTAAACCCCGTGATTTTTTACTAATTCCTGAATTAGATTTTAAACTACCAAATGGTAAAGTCGTTTATCCCGACGGGACAATTAAAGATGCTTTGCGGTTAGATTGGGGTTATTGGGAAAGTAAGGATCAATATGATAATTTAGATCAGGAAATTGAGAAGAAATTAAATAAGGGTTATCCTGATAGTAATATTTTATTTGAAGACTCTCAAACTGCGGTTTTAATTCAATCTGGACAAGAAACTCAGCGCGTTTCTATGCAAGATGCGGAGGCGCTAGATGGTATTATTAATAACTTTATAAATTTTGTCCGCCCTGAAGTGCGGGACTTTCGGGAAGCAATAGATACATTTAGGCAGGATTTACCCATTATCTTAGATTCTCTCAGAAAGTTGATAAAATGTCAAGAGGGTAATAATATATTATTTGAAAACGCCAGAGATAAGTTTTTTAATATTTGTCAAAAGTCCATAAATCCTGACATTACCTTATTAGATATTCAGGAAATGATGATTCAACATATTTTAACAGAAGACATCTTTATTAATATATTTAGTGAGTCACAATTTCATCAAGAAAATAACGTTGCGCGGGAATTACAAGGGGTAATTTCGACCTTTTTCACGGGAAGTTTAAAACGGAATACTTTGGGAAGTATTGAAAGATATTATGCAGTAATTAAAAGAACTGCTGCTAATATTGTTAATCATCAAGAAAAACAGAAGTTTTTAAAAGCTTTATATGAGAACTTTTATAAAGCATATAATCCCAAAGCTGCGGATAGGTTGGGTATTGTCTATACTCCGAATGAAATTGTCAGGTTTATGATAGAAAGTACGGATTTTTTAGTACATAAACATTTTGGGAAGTTGTTAGCAGATAAAGATGTAGAAATTTTAGATCCTGCGACGGGTACGGGTACTTTTATTACTGAGTTAATTGATTATTTACCTCCCCATAGTTTACAGCATAAATATAAACAGGAGATTCATTGTAATGAGGTGGCTATTTTACCTTATTATATAGCAAATTTGAATATTGAATATACTTATAAGCAGAAAATGGGGGTTTATGAGGAGTTTGAAAATATTTGTTTTGTGGATACTTTGGATAATACGTCTTTTGAGGGTAAGCAATTGGATTTGTTTGCTATGACTGTGGAGAATACTGCGAGAATTAAAAGACAGAATGATAAAACTATTTCGGTGATTATTGGTAATCCTCCTTATAATGCAAATCAAGCTAATGAAAATGATAATAATAAAAATAGAACTTATCCTGCAATTGATAAATTGATTAAGGAAAGTTATATTCAACAAAGTACCGCGCAAAAAACTAAACTTTATGATATGTATTCCAGGTTTTTTAGATGGGGATCTGATAGACTAGGAGAAAATGGTATTTTGGCTTTTGTAACTAATTCATCTTTTATTGATGCAAGAACTTTTGATGGTTTTAGAAAAGTAATTAGTCAAGATTTTAGTCATATTTATGTAATTGATTTAGGTGGAGATGTTAGAAAAAATCCAAAAATTTCTGGAACTAAACATAATGTTTTTGGGATTCAAATTGGGGTAGCTATTAGTTTTTTGATAAGAAAAAAGTCAAACAAAAAAAATATACCTTGTCAAATTTTTTATGCTCATCGAGATGAATTTGATACTGCTAAAGATAAACTCCAATTTTTAGCTTCTACATCTTTTAGTAAGATAAATTTTGATCATGTTATTCCTAATGATAAATATGATTGGATTAATCAAACTGATAATGATTTTGAGAAATTATTACCATTGGTTAATAAAAATACTAAATTAGCTAAAAATCAGGAAGAAGAACAGGCTATATTTAAGTTTTTTTCAACAGGTGTTTCTACAAATCGTGATCAATGGGTTATTGATTTATCAACAAATGTATTATCTAACAAAATGAAGTTTTTTATTAACCTCTATAATAATTGTGACAATTGCGATGCAGAAATTAAATGGTCAAGAAATCTTAAAGAAAGATATAATAAAGGATTAAAAGAAGTCTTTGATGAAATTCAAATTAAACCTTTTTCTTATAGACCATTTTATTCTAGTTTTATTTATGATTCCCTTTTATTTATTGATGAAAGAGGATATGCTAAACAACTAGGAGAAGAAAAACCTGCTATAGCTATTTCTGGAATTGGTGCATCAAAACCTTTTCAAAGTTTAATAACAAATCAAATTACTTGTCTTGATTTTTTAGAAAAAACACAATGTCTCCCCCTCTACCGTTACGACAAAGAAGGAAACCGCATTGATAATATAACCGACTGGGGACTAAAACAAATTCAAAACCATTACCAAGATGAAACAATCACCAAAATAGACATCTTCCATTATACTTATGCAGTATTACATAACCCAGAATACCGCAAAAAATACGAACTGAATTTAAAACGCGAATTTCCCCGTTTACCCTATTATGAAAACTTCCCAAAATGGGTAAATTGGGGAAAACAACTCATGGAACTTCATATTAACTATGAAACAGTCACACCTTATAACCTAACTCGTCTTGATATTCCCTTAAAAGACAACCAAAAAACACCGAAACCGAAACTAAAAGCAGATAAAACCAAAGGTGTCATTATCTTAGATGATATCACTACATTATCAAATATTCCTAAAATCGCGTGGGAATATATGTTAGGAAATCGTACAGCATTAGAATGGATATTAGATCAATATAAAGAAAAGAAACCCAAAGATCCCACCATTGCGGAAAAATTCAATACCTATCGTTTCGCAGATTATAAACAACAGGTAATAGAATTATTAATGAGAGTGTGTACAGTGAGTGTAGAAACAATGAAAATAATTAAAGAAATGTCACAAATCAGGATAACTGGTTACTGACCTAAGTCGAAGTACAGGATTAAAGGATTTACAGGATTTGCATTTTCTCTGCGTTCTCTGCGTCTCTGCGTGAGATAAAAAGAATTTGTCACAAATCAGGATAACCAGGATTAAAGGATTTTCAAGATGAAAACAGAAAATTACTGACCCATTACCCATTACCAATTACCTATTACCTATTACCAGCTTCAACTAGATAACTAGGAATTTGAGTTACAGCAGTTTTCATCTATTTAAACCAGGTTTTGATTACCTTCTTCCTTTGCGCCTTCCCTACTTTGCGTCTTTGCGCGAAACAAAAACCGTGGTTCATTTACCTGAAATTCGCTGTAATATTCATTAATATCTAATTCTTGGATCTACATAAGCATTGAGAATATCAATTAAAATACTCGCAGTGACAACAATTGCACCAAAAAATACTAACACACCTTGAACTGTGGGATAATCGCGGTCAGAAATTGCTTGATATAAGCGATTTGCTAAACCCGGCCAGGAAAATGTCACTTCTGTTAAAATCGCTCCACCTAACAAGGAAGCAAACGTTAATCCTAAGACGGTTATCACGGGAATTAAGGTATTCTTGAAAGCGTGGGAGACTAAAATCTTATTTTCAGAGATTCCCCGCGCTCTAGCGGCTTCTACATAATCAGCTTTTAATGTTTGTTTTAAATTAACTCTGACAATGCGCTCAAAAATTCCACTGAGTAAAATTCCCAAAGTTAAACTTGGTAAGGCTAGATGATGTAAAGATATGAAAAATTGACTTAAATTCCCACTTAATAAACTATCAATTGTATATAAACCGGTAATATTTGTAGGTGCGGAAAGATTAGGGGGAAAACGATTAGAATTGGGAAACCAACCGAGTTGAACTGAGAAGATTAATTGTAATAACATACCTGCCCAAAACATGGGTAGTGCATAGGTAGTAATTCCAAATAAACGCCCGCTAACATCAAAAATAGTTCCTGGACGGGAAGCGGAAATAGTACCAACTAAAACGCCGACAATTAAGGCTACAGCCATACTAGCAAAGGCTAATTCTACGGTGGCTGGAAAATATTGTCCAATGATTTCACCAACATTTTGGCCGCGACTGGTCAAGGAAGTTCCTAAATCAAAGTGAAGTAAATTACCTAAATAATTGAGATATTGTAACCAAATTGGTAAATCTAAACCAAGTTGTTTTCTTAGTTCTTCTTTCGCACTTTCTGGCGCTCTTCCTCCTAAAATTGCATCAGCAGGATCTCCTGGTGTGGCTCTTAATAAAAGAAAGACAATGGTAATAATAGTTAATAGTTGCAATGGCGCAAGTAGTAACCGAGAAACTATGTAATACTGTAATGCTTTAGAACGCGACATATTTATTAATTAAAAATTCATTAATTAAAAACTAAAAATCCACAAAAACCTCGTTACCTGTCTCTAACAAGGAATGCAGTAAGGAGGAATAAATTCCTTACTACAAACTTTGAATTATTCAGTCTGTTTTACCTATTCTCTACTTTTTAATTGTGTTATAAATCAGGTTTTGGGTGGGATCAAGTTTAACGTTATTTACGCCTTTTTGAGCAAATACATAATCTTTATTTTGCCATAATGGTATATAAGGAACATCATTTAAAACCTGAGTTTGAATGTCAGTAAATATTTTTTTCCGGGCTTGGGGATTTTGTTCTTGGCGTTGTTGATCTATGAGTTTATTCATGGTTTCACTATAATAGAATGAACCCTGAGATTGACTACCACCGCTTTCACAACCTTTAGTAACTGAACCTTTTTCACAGGCTAAAAATGGCTGTACATAGTTGTCTGGATCTAAAAAGTCTGGATACCAATCAAGTAAAGCGACTGGATATGAACCTTTGGAAATTTCTTTAAAGAAGGTAGCGCCTTCTACATTTTGAATTTCTAATTGTAATATACCATCCATTTTGGTATCGGCCAGGGATTTTAGGATTTGCGCAGTTAAACCGCGAGTGGGTGAACTGGCGGGATACCAAACTTGGATTTTAGCGGGATTTTCTTGGGAAAATCCTGCCGCAATTAAAGATCTTTTTGCTTGTTCAAAGTTACCATCACCATATTTATCTTTAAATAATGGTTGGGAAACATTGAAGGTTGTGGGAATCATACTATAAAGGGGATCTGCTTGGGAGAATAATACCCGATTATTTAATAATGGTCGATCAATTAATGATGCGATCGCTTTTCTGACTTCTATTTTATCTAAAGGTTTTTGATTGCGATTTAACACCATATAACTAACTACACTACCTTGAGCGGTAATTGCTTGCCAATCTCCTTTTTTAGCACTTGCTTCTAAGCTCTTTATTTGCTCCGGTTGTAAGGATAGGTAAGCTACGTCTACCGCACCTGTTTTAAAAGCATTAAATAGGTTAACTGGACTGGTTTGAATTTGCACATTTACACCTTTATTTTCGGGTTTTGTTCCCCAATATTTATCAAAGATATCAAATCTTAAAGAATCAGTTCCATAGTTAGCTAATTTGTAAGCACCAGTCCCTACAAAAATATTTGGTTTAAATTTTCCCGCCCCAATTTCATAGGATTTTGGTGAAACTGCACAAACTCCAGAAAATGCTAATAATGAAGGAAAAGCTGCAAAGGGTTTTTTCAGTTTAATTGTTAATTCATATTCTCCTGTGGCTTTAACTGAAGCTATGGTATCTGATAATAAAAAGGAGGGTTTACCTTTATTTTCAATGAAACGTTGAATACTAAACTCCATTGCTTTGGCATTGAAGGGAGTATCATCATGAAATACTACCCCTTTGCGAATAGGAATAGTATAAATTAAACCATCAGCGCCAACTTGAGGTAATGCTGTGGCTAATTCTGGTTTAATCTCTGTACTACCTGGTTCATACTTGTATAAGCGATCGCTCATATTAAATATTAAACTCAAGGATGATAATTCATACGCATCAGCAGGATCAAGAGTTCTTGGTTTTGCCGTTGTTCCTATGGTAATGCGACTATCACCAGCAGGAGTATTAACAATACTAGACTGTGGTGTACTTGTTTGTTGTTTAGGAGTACAACTAATAACCAAGAATAGACATAAACAGAACAGAGATAGAAACTTTGTTATTCTACCCCACCGTTGTATTAATAGAGAACACCAAGTTACCATGGTCAAAATATTTTCAATTAGCAGTCAGTTATTGTACCATATCAGGGAATTTTGTCTTCTGCAATTGTAGGGAAAAATTCCAGGGCAATAGTTGCCAAAAAACGATAAGATCCTAAATTGAAAGCCTATAGTGACAATTAATCAAGTTGCTGTTTAGCTTTTATATCTATTTTAAAGCCATTATATCCTGATGTCAGCTATTGTGATTACTTTAGAAACTCAAGCAAACTCTTCTGAACACTTAATTATTCACCCCCCGTTAACTGGCCTATCTCTCCAGGGAATTATCCGTGTACCAGGAGATAAATCTATTTCCCATCGAGCTTTAATGTTAGGTGCGATCGCTGAGGGTGAAACTCAAATTCAAGGGCTACTTTTAGGGGAAGATCCCCGCAGCACCGCCGCCTGTTTTCGGGCTTTAGGTGCAGAAATTTCGGAATTAAATACAGAATTAGTCACAGTTAAAGGCATCGGTTTGGGCAATTTCCAAGAACCTATAGATGTCTTAGATGCTGGTAACTCTGGAACAACCATGAGGTTGATGTTGGGGTTATTAGCATCCCACCCCGGACGATTTTTTACAGTCACAGGCGATAGTTCTTTGCGATCGCGTCCCATGTCTCGTGTCGTCAAACCGCTACAACAAATGGGGGCGCAAATCTGGGGACGTAAAGGCAATACCCTAGCACCCCTAGCTATTCAAGGACAAGCCCTACAACCGATTCATTATCATTCTCCCATTGCTTCGGCTCAAGTGAAATCCTGTATCCTCCTGGCCGGTTTAAACACTGAGGGAGAAACTACTGTCACAGAACCGGCTTTATCAAGAGATCACAGTGAACGGATGTTAAGGGCTTATGGCGCAAGATTAAGTATAAATTCAGACACCAATAGCGTTACTATTACTGGTGGAGCGAAACTGTACGGACAAAAGGTAATTGTACCTGGTGATATCAGTTCAGCGGCTTTTTGGTTAGTTGCGGGTGCGATAGTTCCTGGGTCAAATCTGGTAGTAGAAAATGTCGGTGTTAACCCTACCCGCACTGGTATTTTAGAAGCGCTGGAACTCATGGGAGCAGATATTCAACTAGAAAATCAGCGGGAAGTGGCGGGAGAACCAGTCGCTGATATCCGCGTCCGTTCCAGTGGTTTAAAAAGCTGTACCATTGCTGGTGATATTATTCCCAGACTAATTGATGAAATTCCGATTTTAGCAGTGGCGGCGGTTTTTGCCCAAGGAACAACAATTATTAGAGATGCGGAGGAGTTACGAGTTAAAGAGAGCGATCGCATTACTGTGATGGCACAACAACTCAATAAAATGGGTGCAAAAGTGACTGAGTTACCCGACGGTATGGAAATTACTGGTGGTACTCCCTTAATAGGTACTCAAGTAGATAGCCATACAGATCATCGTATTGCCATGAGTTTAAGTATAGCTGCCCTTAATGCTACCGGTGCAACTACAATTTACCGCGCTGAAGCAGCGGCTATATCTTACCCCAACTTCACCAGCACACTTAGGGAAATTTGTCAATAATTTTTTAGGGAGAATCTGAACCTGATTTAATAACTGTGTTCCCTGTTCCCTATTCCCTATTCCCTGTTCCCTATTCCCTCTCACCTGATTATTTCATTTATATAAACGGTGTTAAATCTAAATATTGTTCAATGTGATTCGCTAAAGAATCTAAAAGCTGTTCTCGCTGTTCTTTGTAGTTGGCTACACCTGTGGGTAAAGATCTCAAACCCCGTTGCTGACGGAGACGATTTAACCAAGCGCGTCGCCAAGGTCCATTATCAAAAATTCCGTGCAGATAAGTTCCCCAAACGGACTGACAACTATCTACTAACCCTAAATTAACATCATCAAATAGAGGTTGACAGGATTTTTGATCTCCGGGGTTTTCTATGCGTGTACGTCCTTGGTGAATTTCAAAGCCTGTGACAGGTAAACCCGCTTGGGGATAATTGGAGGTAACTTGACGCTGACGGACAATTTTTTGACCTGTAATTACTGTTTTGATTGGTAATAAATTTAACCCTGGATATTTGCCATCTGGGCCTTCTATTCCTTCTGGGTCTACTATAGTTTGTCCTAGCATTTGGAAACCGCCACAAATGGCTAAAACTGTGCCACCAGAAGCCGCGTACTTTTGAATTGCTTCTGCCATACCGCTTTTTTGTAAAGCTATTAAATCAGCAATGGTGGTTTTTGTTCCCGGTATAATTACTGCATCTGGATATCCTAAATCTTGCTTGGGATGTAAGTATTTTACCGTTACTGATGGTTCTGATTCTAAGGGGTCAAAATCAGTAAAATTGGCAATTCTGGGTAAACGAACCACTGCAATATTCAATTCAGTTGTAGCTTTTGCGGGTTTGCGTTCCAGTAAATCTAGGGAGTCTTCCGCTGGAAAAACCTGTTCTAAATAGGGAACTACACCCACAACAGGTATACCTGTCCGTGCTTCTAACCATTTAATTCCGGGTTCCAGAATTGATCTTTGTCCTCTAAATTTGTTAATGACTACACCTTTAATTAATGCGCGTTCATCTGGGTCTAATAGTTCTAATGTTCCCACTACATGAGCAAAAGCTCCACCTCTATCAATGTCTACTACTAATAATGTAGGTGCATTTAAGTGTTTTGCAACCCGCATATTAGTTAAATCCCGATGTTTGAGATTAATTTCTGCGGGACTACCAGCACCTTCACAAACTAAGGCTTGAAACTCTGTGGATAGGTATTGTAGACATTCTTGAACAGTTTGCCAACCGAGTTCAAAATATTGTTCATAGTAGTCTGTGGCGCTGACTGTACCTATGGCTTTACCTTTAAGAATAATTTGGGATGTCATATTCCCTTGAGGTTTGAGTAAAATTGGATTCATTTCCACCTGGGGCGCCACTCCCGCAGCCCAGGCTTGTACTGCTTGGGCATAGCCAATTTCTCCCCCATTGGCGGTAACATAGGCATTTAAAGCCATATTTTGACCTTTAAAAGGGGCTACTCGCAACCCGCGCCGGGAAAGAATCCGACAAATAGCTGTGGTTATCAGTGATTTTCCTGCATGGGATGTTGTTCCCACTACCATGATTGATTTCATTTTTAACTATTATTTAGTATTTTTAGATTCGGTAGTGCATCAGTGAATAAACTGTTATTTTTTGAAGTTTTATAAGTATGGTAGTTAGTATGCCTACCATACAAGAGTTTTAACCACAATTAATTTTTTAGTCAAAAGGGCAAGCGTAACCAACGGGTGATAAAATCATTTAAGCGATCGCTCAGTGTGGCAGGAGTAAGATTGTGATCTTTTAACTTTCCGATTAATTGATGACCAAGGGGCGTTAAGCGAAAACTGTCTGTAATTCCCTGTCCGTCAACTTCTCGTCGCAATACGCCTACATCAATTAACCAGGCTAAGGCGTTTTCACAGCTTAATTCTGATAATGGTCGGTTGGTGTAATTTTGCTTAACTCCTTTATCCATTGCTATAGCACCTAATTGAACACTTTGACTAGTCATGGCGACAAATAAATTCAGGTTGAAGGGCGAACAAATTAGCGATCGCTCTGCTCTTTTTAGTGCTTCCTTAGTGTAAACTAGGGGTTTGAGTTTTGGAGAATCCACAGCAGGCATTTTTTATTACTCTAAATTGGGCTTTTTGTCAAGGCTTTGAAAATAAATACTTCTGGGGGAACATATTGAATAATCAGGTTATGTAAATATTGTAAATTATTGTAAGATCTTGATTGCATGAATATTTTTTAAACAGGATCAGGTGAATTATGCCTCTAGCAGTTGGTACGGACGCACCTGCATTTACCACTAAAGACACTAACGGTAACACAGTTTCATTGTCTGATTTTGCTGGTAAAACAGTGGTTCTCTACTTTTATCCCAAAGATGACACACCAGGCTGCACTAAACAAGCTTGCAGTTTCCGCGATGCTCAATCAGAATATATAAGCAAAGGTATCGTGGTCTTAGGTGTGAGTGCTGATGATGAAACAGCCCACCAAGCATTCACCCAGAAGTATAATCTAAATTTCCCTTTATTGGCTGATACCGATAAAAGCATCATTACAGCTTATGATGTTGATGGTGGTGGTTATGCCAAGCGTGTTACTTACATCATTGATGGTAATGGTAAAATTATTGATGTTGATGCTTCTGTTAACACTTCTACCCACGCTGGTGATGTCTTAGCAAAACTCGGTTGGTCATAAGCATTGAGTTTTTCCCCTGGGTTCTCTGTCTCTTGGCTAAGAGGTAATTTATTATCTAACCACAGAGGTGCAGAGGACACAGAGTTAAGAGGATGTTTTAAAAGTCTAGGGCGAATATCATAAGGTTTATGCCACGCTGCGCTATCGCTACTATACAGGCAAGGTCTACCTGCGTGGACTAAGGAAAAACCAAGGATTTTTAACCTGTGTAGGCAGGTTTTGCCTGTGTAGACGCGATTTGCAATCGCCAATTTTTGTGTTAACTTAGACTTGACGAACATCCTCTCAGAGGTTAATTAAGAATTTCCTTTTTTTCAGGTTTTATTTGCCTGATGATGGTAGGGTTTTTAAGGGTAATTCTGATGGGTTTGAGTTTTGTTTTGGTTGACTCTGAAGCCGTTTCTGTTGTGCTGCTTTAAAGGCTGTTGCTGCTTGATCTAATTGTTGGTTCTGTTCTTCAGCATTCCATGGCATAGTCCCCATTTGTGCTTGATGAATTAGATTGAACATATTAAAATCTGAGCTATTACCAGATAAGGGATTACTATTGCGATCACTTTCCAAAGTGCTAAAGGTTTGGTTAGGATCAGCTAAGGCGGGTTCTAATGTGACTATAGCAGCACTAATACTAGCAATAGTCACGGCAATAATTTTGTGAATTGCTAAAAATGATCTTTTCATGAAATTTCCCCTCCTATTCTGCTTTTTGGTTTAAGCAAGACTTCGACGCATTTGGGATTGAATACTAAGTAAAGCAAAGAGGGCAAAACCTAGTAAGACTAATAATGCAGACCCAAAGGTAACATCACCCCAGAAGGCTTGCATTACTACATCCTTTAATCCCCAACTGCTGTGTAGATACAAGTAGCGAATCGGTTCAATGGCGTAGCTGAGAGGGTTGAGGGTAGCAATAACCTGCAACCAACTGGGCATAAAGGATAAAGGCGCTAAGGCTGTACTGGCAAATAATAACGGAAGATTAGTAACAAAAATTACAGCTATCAGTTCAATGTGTCCCGGTAATGCAAAGGCTAAACCCAGAGAAATAGCGGTGACACCCAAAGCCAGTAAAAAGACAATCAAAGCGATCGCACATAATCCGGTAAAATCAGGTAAACCAGCCCCTAAAAATGCCGCTGCTGCCACAATTACCGCCGCTTGTAGTAAGCTTTGGCTAATAATAAAGATAGCAGATGCAAAAACAATTGAAAAGCGTGAGGCTAAAGGTGCAACCAGTAAGCGATTTAAAAAGCCAAATTCTCTGTCAAACATGACGGGTAAACCGGCATTTAAAGCTCCAGCAAAAGCAGTAAATACTATTACACCTGCTGCGAGAAATTGCCCGTAATTTGACGTACTACTAAATAAACCTTTGGGGGCATTTTGGAATAACGCCCCAAATAAAACTAACCACATAACAGGCTGAATAATCCCTGCTATCAGGCTGGAAGGTCGTCGTTGTAGTTGAATAAACAGACGACGGGTTAAAGCAAAGGTCTCTTGCACAATTTCCCCGAATAAATTGGAGTTTGTATCACCAATTACATCTGAGGAGGTTAGTTGTTGCCAGTTCATAGCTAATTTATCATTATTCATACAAAATGCTAAAATCAAACGGTATCAATTATAAACATCCCTGCTATTTTAAATTAGCAAAGAATATTTATGATTCTTAATACTATATTATAACTAAAATCATTACAGTATATGACGGGTATATCAAGTCTAGAATTTGGTGAAAAACCGAAACTGGTTTTTCCCAATCACTAGAAAGATTTTTTTCATGGTATGTTTGTTGGGTTTAAAGGTAATTCATTGAACTGTATACAGAATATACTGATAAAAAAGTTAAAAATAATACGTTTATAAAACGTCTGAATTATGAGTGAAGCTTTATTTGTTGTGGAAAATCTCCGGGTGGCCTATCCTCAACCCAGTGGGGAAGGAGAAAACTGGGCTGTTGATGATGTATCTTTTATTCTCCAGCCCGGTGAAAGCATGGGATTGGTGGGAGAGTCTGGTTGTGGTAAATCCACGATTGGACGGGCAATTATGCGTTTATTACCAGCCTTCAGTCGTGTGGAAGGATTGGTAAAATTACGAGGTAAGTCTGTATTTGATTTGACAGTAATGGAGATGCAAAAGTTTCGGGGTGAAGACGTGGCCTTGATTTTCCAAGATCCCAGGACGCGATTAGACCCATTAATGACTATTGGTAATCATTGTATTGAAACTTTACAGGCTCATGCACCAGAATTATCTAAACAGGAAGCGAAGGAAAGAGCTTTAGCGACTTTGGACAAGGTGAAAATTCCCTCTACTCGTTGGCATCAGTACCCCCATGAATTTAGCGGCGGAATGTGTCAACGGGTAGCCATTGCGTTAGCTTTGTTATTGAATCCTAAGTTAATTATCGCGGACGAACCAACAACTAGTTTAGACGTGACTGTTTCTGCTCAAATTCTCCAAGAATTAACGCGATTATGTGGGGAAGAAAATATGGGATTATTATTGATTTCCCATGATTTAGCCATGGTGGGGGAATATTGCGATCGCATTGGGGTAATGTATCAGGGTAAAATGGTAGAAATGGGGAAAACGGAAACTGTATTTGCTCACCCTCAACATGAATATACTCAATCTTTATTAAAAGCAGCTTTACATATTCAACAACAGGAGGAAACGCAGAACGAAGAACAGAGAACAGAAAAGGTAAATCCCATTCTCAAAATTACCGAACTCAAACAACATTATACCATAGAACCGAATTTTATTGAAAGAATATTTAAAGGAGAAGGTCAAACAGTTAAAGCCGTAGATGGAATTAATTTAGAATTGTATTCTGGGGAAATTTTAGGATTAGTAGGAGAGTCTGGTTGTGGGAAAAGTACACTTTCGAGAACAATCTTACAATTGATCAGTCCCACATCAGGAAAAGTCGAATTTTTAGGACAGGAATTAACTAGTTTATCTCCTCAAGAAATCCGTTCTTCCCGAAGACAAATCCAAATGATATTTCAAGATCCTCATGCTTGTTTAAATCCAGCTATGACCGTAGGAAAAAGTATTACAGATCCTTTATTAATTCATAATTTAGCTAATGCTGAAAAAGCCAAAGAACAGGTGTTATGGATGTTAGAAAAAGTTGGTTTAATTCCAGCAGAATTATATTATCATCGTTATCCTGCTGATTTATCTGGAGGACAACAACAACGGGTAGCTATAGCCCGCGCTTTAATTACGCGTCCAAAACTGATAATATGTGATGAACCGGTGAGTATGTTAGATGCGAGTGTACAAACCCAAGTTCTCGATTTGATGTTACAATTAAAAGCAGAATTTGATTTAACCTACTTGTTTATTACCCATGATTTATGGTTAGCACGGTTTTTGTGCGATCGCATTGCCGTCATGAATAGTGGTAAAATAGTAGAAATAGGACAGACTAAACAAATTTTTGCCCATCCTCAACACCCTTATACCCAAACCCTCCTAGCTGCTGCACCTTTACTAGCAAAAGCTTAACACTTATGAAGCTGATTTCATACCCACTATTTGTCAAATCGCATATATTTATCTATTTGACAAGAAGAGGTTTAAAGAGAGGTTATCCTGTAACCTTTACAACTTTTCCAATATCCTTGAAAACTTTAATTTATCTGTGTCAACCAATTACGAAAACTGTGATGATAAAGACTATAATTGATTCCTGTGTTTGTTGATTCTAAATGCAGAAATTCTCGCCATTTATCTAAAATTACCTTAACATCATATTCATCTACATCTAATCTTGCTGCTATTGTTTCCACAGATATTGATGCTGTTTCTATCAACATAGTTAATACCAGAGAAGCCATTTTCTGTTGTTTATTAGTCATTAAATTCATTTTATCTAAATGCTGTTGATAATAAGTTTGTAAATTATCACTATCAACCTGATAATTACCAGCAGTCAAAATTTCCTTAACATACATAAAATTACTTTCTTCCTCAGTAATTTGTGTTAATAATTGATGATCAATATTGTGAGTATTCAAATAATTTTGCCGATATTTTTGAATATCAAGACGATTTTGTTCCGGGTAATTTGACAAATCTAAAGATTCCGAAGGTGTTTCAATTAATAAACCTGATTTATCTTTTACAAATGGACGACGACTGAGAATAAAATACACCTTTTCAGGAAGATAACGAGGTAAATAAAATATATTTACACCCCTTGTTTGCTGATTCATGTTAATTTTATCACAGGCATCTATAACAATGATCAATCGTTGTTCTAAATTTAGTTTATCGCTGACTTGTTGTAATAAAGAAGACAAAAAACTACTATTTTCCGTAGTAGCATCAAGAAAATTAGATGGTAAGTTTTTAATACCTTGATATTGAGCAATTTCTCGTAATTGAGTACAAATATTAGTCAAAAATTCACCAGGATGACTTTTACCAGCTAGTTCCACATTGTAATACAGGACTCCTGGATTTTGGCTAACATAATGAGCAAGAATAGAACTTTTGCCAATACCAGGTTCACCGATTATGGTAAAATAGCCCCGGTGACACTTATGGAGAAAGTTGTCAATAGCAGTGAAGACAAATTCACGACCGACAAAATCACGATTTTTTTCGGTAATTATTTGTCTAAATTCCGGGATATATCTGGGAATATCTGTGATAATTTTCACTTGATTTTAAGTTACTTCCAATCGGAAAAAATGTACCCGTCCTGATTCCTCCTTTGCTATAATAGTAAGCCCATCTGGACAAAATGTACAAGAACTAATAGGACTATCAACAATAAAAGTATTGATTTCCTCAAGTTGATCTAAATTCCACAGTTTGAGGGTTTTGTCTCGGGAAGCGGAAATGGCTTTTTTCCCGTCTGAACTAATTGCTAAGGTTGTTACCCAATCTTTATGACCAATGAAAGTATGAATTTCTTGAGGTTGATCTAAATTCCACAGTTTGAGGGTTTTGTCTCGGGAAGCGGAAATGGCTTTTTTCCCGTCTGAACTAATTGCTAAGGTTGTTATCCAGTCTTTATGACCTTTAAAAGTATGGATTTTCTCACCTGTTTGCAAATCCCACAGTTTGAGAGTATGATCATCTGACCCGGAAATGACAGTTTTTCCGTCAGGACTGATTACTAATGCTTTGATAGGACGAGTATGACCTTCAAAGCTAAAAATTACCTCATTTGTTTGTAAATCCCAAAGCTTTAGAGTACAATCATCAGCAGCAGAAACGGCTTTTTTGCCATCTGGAGTCAGAATTACTATTCTTATCGAATTATTATGGCCTCTAGCTGAAGATTCTTTACTGATGTCTAAATCCCAAAGCTTTAGAGTATAATCGTCGGAGGCGGAAATGGCTCTTTCTCTGTCTGGAGTCATAGCAACCCCTCTAACTTTGTCACTATGACCTTCTAGAGTACGAATTTCTGTACCTGCGTCTAAATCCCACAACTTCAGGGTATGATCATCTGAACCAGAAATAGCAATTTTCCCATCTGGAGTCATAGATATAGCCCCTACAGAGTCTTTATGACCTGTGAGGGTGCAAATTACTTCACCTGTTTGCAAGTTCCATAATTTTATGGTATGATCTAGTGAACCAGAAATAGCCTTTTCTCCATTAGAGGTAATTGCTACGGCTCTTACCCAGCTTGTGTGACCTTCTAGAGTGCTAATTTCTTTACCTTCTTGCAAGTTCCATAATTTTAAGTTATTATCACGAGAACCGGAAATAGCTATTTTGCCATTGGGAGTAATTGCTACGGCTCTAACTGCATCTTTGTGGCCTTCCAGAGTGTGAACACAAGTAGCTTTTGTGTTATATAAATCTAAATGCCAGAACTTGAGGGTATGATCATCTGAACCAGAAATGGCCATTTTTCCATCTGGGGTGATTGCTACGGCTGTTACCCAGGAATCATGACCCTCTGAGGATAACATAAATTTACCCGTTTCTGCATTCCACAATTTTAAAGTTTTATTACGAGAACCAGAAATGACAGTTTTCCCGTCTGGGGTAATTGCTACGGCTGTTATCCAGTCCTCATTTTCCCAATTATGAATTATCTTACCAGATTGCAAATCCCAGAGTATCAAACTGTTATCTGAAGCACCAGAAACTGCCTTTTTACCATCTTCAGTGATAGATACTGAATTTACCCACTTTTCATGACCTGTGAAATTAGCCAATAAATTGCCATTTCTGAAACTGGCCGTAATTGGGCGCAACCAGACATTAGGACTCTCAGATGCACTTTTTAAGAGATTCTGAATTGGTTGCTGAGGGAAACACTGTAATGTTCCCCATAATTGCGCTGCTAATTGGTTTTTGTCCTGCTTCAAAATATGGCTTGATGACTGAAGCGCACGTCTGACTAATTCCAGGCTTGTGATTTCTTCTGGTTTAAGTTTACTGCTATTCGTTGGATCATCAATTAAAGCATAGTCCATAATTAAAGATTCTACACCCAGATCAGGATGTTGAATCTTGAGAAAAATAAAATCAAAATCCATCAGAGTATTATAGTATATGTCTGCTTTTTCTTCTTCTTCTAATACTCTGGCAGGAATATCTAAATACAACTTAGCAAATTCCGAACTTTTTGATTTTAATTTTGTAGCAGTTTCTCCCATATTATGCCATCTCCGTTAATAGATAATTAGCTATACTTTTTTTAACTTCTTTAAGGATTTTCCGACCAGGATTTAACTCATCTTTGTCTTTTAAAAAATCCAAAAAGCTGCGGTGATAAATACTATATTGATAGTATTTTTTACCATCTTCTAAACTTTCTTTTTTGGTTAAATACTCCACCCAGTCTTTTAATACCGCTCCTACTTCATACTCCTCTTGATCAAGAATTTCCGCAATCAACTTTGGAGAAACAATACCTATATCTACCAAGACATACAATATCTTGACTTTTATTTGATTAGCTTCTTCTTCCATTCCCATTTTCAACCAATGGTCTTGATAATAATCCTGAAGTCCTTGTGGTAGTCCTTCTAGTTGCAAATTTCTATATTCACCTTTAGCAATTCCTGGTAAAATATAGCGCAAATACATGAAATTATTTTCACTTTTAGCTGCTAATATATCCACAAAGTGAACTTGAGTAATATTGCGAGATTGAATCCATTGTCTCAGATTTTCTCCATAGTCTTTATCCTTTTCTATGAATAAAGGAATATATGTCCTGATATCATCATTACTCAACTGAGTATATTGATCATCTCTCAAATCTAACTCATCTCTAGGAGTATCTGGAGATAAACTTAAACGTTTTGTTTGCAGATTATAGGGTCTTCTAGTTAATAAAAAATAAACTCCCCCTGGCAAATTTTGTGGTAGACTTAATAGATTATCACGTCCCTCTTGTTCTATCTCATCTAAAGCATCAATAACAATAATTAATGGGTCGTTGTTTTGAGTTAATTTCTCACTAACTTTTTGAATTAAAGCACTCAAATTATCGTTATCTGCATTTTGTAATGAATAACGACTAATCAATTGTTTACGAATACTGGCTAAAAACTGTTCTGGTGTCCTCCGTCCTTCCACAAAAACATTAAAATAGCAAGGAAACCAATAGTCTTTAATCAATTTGGCTGCAATGGCACTTTTTCCCATACCAGGATCTCCAACTATGGTAAAATAACCCCTATCCTTGTTCCTGAAAAATTCTCGAACTTTCTCAAATACAAACTCACGACCGCAAAATAAGCGAGTTTTTTCTTCAATTGTGGCTTTAAACTCTTTAGGGTAAACATCTAAGTCCCAGTCTGGATAGGGCAAATACTTATCAGATTTTGTGCGTTTAGCCACAGAAACAAAAATTTGACCAAATTGCTCTAATTCTGATAAAAGATTGGTATTTGCCTGGATTATACTTTTGTTTAAATCAATATTTTCACTCAGGAAATTGCGAATACTAGTTACAAATTCAAAGGGAGAATTATTACTGTAAGCACGCCAAAAATCATCCTTAATTGTTTTTTGTTGTAACAGCTTCAAGATAGCTTCATGCTTGTAAACACCATACTCGACAAGAGTATAAGCGTAAACTGTATCAACATCATCCGGGATTTGTGTAGGATTTAGTTTTAATTTTTGCAGGACTTTGATAACGGTCTCATTTTTCTGAGCCTGTGTAATAATCAGTTGACGGGCTTGGGGCGCGTATTCAATAATCTGGGAGACAACCGCGCTAAATTCTATTATCATAAGTTATGACCGACCGGAATTTGCTGTTATACTTAGAGGCTGTTTTTAAAGTATTCACCATCGTCTTTTTAGACATCCTCTCAGTATTAGTATGACAGGTTACTATAAATTATGTCAAGATATAAATTGCTGAATGATACCAGGGTAAATATTTTTACCAATTACCAATTACCAAAGCCATAAATGTCTAAAAATCCACCTGCTAATACTTATAAAACCAATAACTATTCTTCAGATAAATGGCAAGAGAGAATAGCACAAATAGCATATCGCTTTAATCGCCAATATGAAAATCAGAAATTTGCATTACCTGATGAAGTTCAAGAAATGCCAATATATAAAGAATGGAAAAATGGCAGTTTAAATGATAGAATAGTTTCACCATTTTGGGAAATTGCCCAAGCTCAAAAAAATCAACATTGTTTAGATATTGGTTGTGGTTTCAGCTTTTTGATCTATCCTTGGCGAGATTGGCAAGCATTCTTTTATGGACAAGAAATTAGTAATCTAGCCAAAGATACTTTAAATTCCCGTGGTTCACAATTAAACTCAAAATTATTCAAAGGTGTAGAATTAGGACCTGCTCACCATTTAAAATATCCAGAATATCAATTTGATTTAGTCATAGCTACTGGGTTTAGTTGCTATTTTCCCCTCGAATATTGGCAATCTGTTTTAGGTGAAGTCAAACGAGTATTAAAACCAGGAGGGCATTTTTTATTTGATATTCTTAACTCAGAACAACCATTAGCAGAAGACTGGGCAGTTTTAGAAACATATTTAGGTGCAGAAGTATTTCTAGAAACAGGATCTGACTGGGAAAAAACTATTAAAAATGCAGGGGCAAAAATAGTTAAAAAGCAGTTAGGGGAATTATTTGAATTATACAAAGTCCGGTTTTGATGAAAATTTAACACCTTAAAGTAAACCTAAATCTTTTAAGCTGTTGCGTGTAATTTCAATTCTAGCTGGTAAATCATCTTGTTTATTGATACAGCACTTTGCTCAACTATCTGGTACAAAGCGAAATCCTATAACCCTTGTTCCATAGACCTTTTGGCTATTGAGGTGTGGTACTTTAAAAAGAAA
>OMJF01000084.1 GCA_900299285.1 Anabaena sp. 54
GCGTTGCCTCTCTTGGCTTTGCTGTTCGGCACTTATTCAATATATCTAATCTATTTGGGTTTGTCAACTACTTTTTCTATCTTTTTGAAAAAAAATTTTTTATTTCCCTGAAACCTGCTCACAGTGATGGGTTTAGTCCACAATGGGTTAGAAATTGTTGACTAAAGGAAGAGTAGATAGTGAATTTCCAGTCCGTAATAGCGATATTGCATCAGTTTTGGGGACAGCGTGGCTGTTTAATTGCTCAACCCTACGATATGGAGAAGGGGGCGGGTACGAAGAATCCCCATACGTTTTTAAGGGCTTTAGGTCCTGAACCTTGGTCTGTGGCTTATGTTGAGCCTTGTCGTCGGCCTACAGATGGCCGTTATGGCGAAAATCCGAATCGCTTTCAGCATTATTATCAATATCAAGTGTTGATTAAACCGTCACCGGATGATATCCAGGAGATTTATCTTGATTCTTTGAGGGCTTTGGGGATTTGTCCTGAAGATCACGATGTTCGTTTTGTGGAGGATAATTGGGAAGATGCGACGGTGGGCGCTTGGGGTACTGGCTGGGAAGTGTGGTTAGATGGGATGGAAATTACTCAGTTTACTTATTTCCAGCAGTGTGGTGGTATTGATTGTCGTCCTGTGTCTATTGAGATTACTTATGGTTTGGAGCGGTTGGTGATGTACCTTCAGCAAGTGGAGGCTATTACTAAGATTCAATGGACTGATAATATTACTTATGGTGATGTTCATCTTCAGGGTGAAATTGAGCAGTGTACTTATAATTTTGAAGCGTCGAGTCCTGAGATGTTGCTGACTTTGTTTGGTTTATATGAGCAGGAAGCTACTCAGTTAACAGAACGAGGGTTGGTTTTACCAAGTTTGGACTATGTAATTAAGTGTTCTCATGCTTTTAATTTACTAGATGCCAGGGGTGTAATTTCTGTGACGGAACGAACTCGTTATATTACCAGGATTCGGCATTTGGCTAGGAAGGTGGCTCATTTATATGTTGAGCAACGGGAAAAGCTGGGATTTCCATTGCTGAGGAATAATATGAGCTAAAATTTTTTTGGCATTGCATAATTGCATGATGAATTCACTCACGCAAAGGTACAAAAATGAAAGCCAGAGAATTCATACCTGAATTCAGAAATGCTAAGTTTTTAACCTCCCGGATCAGGGAGGTTTACATATATTGATGTTACAAATAGTGGTGTGTTAGATGATAAATGTAAGTGCAGTTTTAGAACCAATTGCGGGTTGGTTTCGTTCTCTGGGTGTTCCTGAACCGATTGTACATTGGGGACATCCAGTAATGATGGGAATTGTGATTTTTGTGGTGGGAACTTTTGTGGGTGTGACAGGTTGGCGCGGTAAGTTGTTAGTAGATAAAGATACAGCAATTCAAAGCCGTAATGCTCATCGTCAATTAGCTCCCTGGTTGTTTGTATTTTTGGCTGGTGGATATACTGGTGGGATTTTATCGCTGGTAATGCAGCAAAAACCGCTGTTTGCAAGTCCTCATTTTTCGACTGGTTCGCTGGTGTTAATACTGTTGTTAATTAATGGTGTAATTTCTCTAAGTGGATTTTTTGGGGATAAAGCTGGGTTACGTCTAGTTCATGCTTATTTGGGGACTATAGCACTAGGGGTTATGTTTGTTCATGCTGTTTTAGGGTTTAATTTGGGTATTTCTTTATAATTTTCTGATTGCCAAAGTTACCAAAGATGAATTATTTGTGTAAAAAGCAAATTAAATTTTAATCTCCTGGGTGCTTTGGCATTTATTGTGATTTATGATGCAAACGAGTGGAATAATTATCTGTCTTAGTTATATTTTGGGTTTGCTATTTACCGCAATTCCCTGGGGTGGTATCTGGATTTTATTTCTGGGTGTGGTTGGGTCGGTGTTATTTCGCCGAATATATGTTACTTTAAAGAAATTTGCTCTCAAAAGAGATGGGACTGCTGACAAAACAAAGCCAGTTGCTAATAACTGGATAAATATTCTTCCTGCTAGTGTGTGGTTAATAGCTGGTATGGTGGGTTTGTTGGCTACTTTTTATTTTAATTTGCGAGTGCCTCAACCGGGAATAAAAGATATTAGTCGCTTTGTGGCTAGTGATAAAAGTAATACTGAACGCTCAGTAATTGTGCGAGGGTTGGTGGATAGTAATCCTCGCTTAACTCGCAGTCAAAGAGGACAATTTTGGTTAGCAGCGACTCAATTAGATGAGGTACAGAATAATCAAGCCTCTGGGGGGAATCCCAGGGAGGTAACGGGTAGGTTATACGTGACTGTACCGATACTTCAGTCTACTGGTTTATATCCTGGACAAGAAATTGCGGTGACGGGATTTTTGTATAAACCAACAGCAGCTTTAAATCCTGGTGGTTTTGATTTTCAGAAATATCTGCGGCAGGAGGGAACTTTTGCGGGTTTAGTGGGAAGACAGGTTAATATTCTCGATGATCAAGGTCCTTGGGGATGGTGGCAAGTTCGTGAGAAAATTGTGCGATCGCAAGTTCGTTTATTAGGTGTTCCTGAAGGTCCTCTTGTCAGTTCTATGGTTTTAGGCGCTAAGGCTGTTGATTTACCTTATGATATTCGAGATTTATTTGTGAGGACTGGTTTGGCTCATGCTTTGGCTGCTTCTGGTTTTCAAACTTCTTTAATTTTGGGTGTAGTTTTACAGCTAACAAGACGTACAAATAAAGCGACGCAGATTTGTCTGGGTGGCTTGAGTTTAATTGTGTTTTTGTTTTTGGTAGGTTTTGAACCTGCGGTTTTAAGAGCGGTAATTATGGGGTTTGCGGTTTTAATAGGTTTGGCGTTAGAAAGAGGTGTGAAGCAGTTGGGATCTTTATTAATAGCCGCGACGTTATTATTATTATTTAATCCTTTATGGATTTGGAATTTAGGTTTTCAGTTGAGTTTTTTAGCTACATTAGGATTAATTGTCACCGCACCAGCAATAGATCAACGTTTAGAGTGGCTACCACCAACAATTGCTTCTTTGATTTCTGTACCTTTAGCAGCCACAATTTGGACTTTACCACGATTACTAGAATTTTCTTGTGTGATTATAGTTTATAGTCTGCCTCTCAATGTTCTGGCCACTCCATTTATTTCTATCATTAGTCTTGGGGGAATGATTAGCGGTTTGGTAAGTTTAATTTTACCAGATTTAGGAAGTATTTTAGCAAGTTTTTTATATTATCCTACCCATTGGTTAATTCAACTGGTGGAATTTTTTGATCATTTACCAGGAAGTCAGATACCTGTTGGTAGTATATCAATTTGGCAAATGTTGACTATCTATCTTTTGATTATTTTACTTTTGTTAATACAATGGTGGCAAAAACGTTGGTGGTTTGCGGGTTTTATTGTGGTCGGTTTGGTACTTGTTCCTTTCTGGTATTCTCATAATAATTTACTAAGAATTACTTTGTTAGAAACCAGAACTGAACCTATTTTAGTAATTCAAGATCGAGGAAATATTGCGATAGTTAATGGGGGAAATGAAGGTACGGGTAGATTTACAATTCTCCCATTTTTAAGACAACAAGGTATAAGTCAAATTAATTGGGCTGTAGCTAGTAAGTTTCCTGGTCATAGTTATGATTCTTGGTTGGAAATTATGCAAGATATACCAATTAAAAATTTCTATGAATATAATCCCAATTTGGAAGAAAATATCGCCACTCAATTACTACAACAACAACTCCAAGAAGAACAAGGAATCTATCAAGGTTTAGTAGTTGGTCAACCGATAAATAATCCGACAATTATCGCACAATTAATTAATGAGCAAATACCAATTTTAAAATTACAACTTTTTAATCAAAATTGGTTATTAGTCGGTAATATTAAATCTCAACAAATTCAAGAATTAATTAAAAGTGGAGATTTGTCTTCTCCCCAAGTTTTATGGTGTCCATCAGAATCTTTACAAGATTTAATTTTAGCACTTAAACCACAAGTTGCCATTGTTTCTGGTAGTAATTTAGATAATCAAGCATTATCTTCTTTAAATAAAGGACAAACAAAGATTTTCTTAACTGGTAAAGATGGTGCGATTCAATGGACACCTAATGGGGATTTTCAAACTTTTATTCAAACAGCAGAAAATAAATCTTCTGTTTTGTAAAGGCGTGTTTTTTCGCGCCAAGATACAAAGGAGCAAAGACGCAAAGTAAGAAAGGGATAAAACCTATTGTCAACAGTTGAAAGTCAAATATCATCAAGACTTTCAACTTTCGGGCTTTAAGCATCTTGAGGATTAAGACGACTCATTTCCCATGTGGTGTATGTACCTATGGGACTCCACAGTAAATAAGGTAATAATAGTAACGCTGCCCAAGGAGATACTGGTAAAACTGCTAGTGTGATTAATAAACAAATCAGTAATCCTGTACCACCGATAATTGTCCCAACTATGAGACTGCGAAAATGTAGCATTACAGGGGTGTAAGCTATGGTAAATACTTCTAGTAGTAGGTATAAAACCATCATTAAGCGTGTTGTATCACTATTTGGGCTGTGTTCCCAAATGATGTAAGCTGACCAAGCACCACAAATAAATATTACTGTCCAAATCAGGGGAATTGCTGATTCAAATGTTAACCATCGTGGTCTTTGTAATTGTCGAAACCATTGACTCTGGTTGGGTGTCATCCAGTTACCAGCAAAACCTACTAAAAATGCTATAATGCCAATTATCATCCAAGATTTAATCATAACTGCCTTGGTGCTGACTTTTACCATAAGTAGTTTATCATTTATTCCTCGACACGATAACCTAGTTCGGCTAACCGCACCCGTGAATGTCGCCATTTGGGTTGTACTTTGACAAATAATTCTAGATAGACTTTCCCCGCAATTAGCTTTTGAATTTGCTCTCTAGCTGCACTACCAACAGATTTTAGCATTGTTCCCCCTTTACCAATGAGAATGGCTTTTTGCGAATCTCTCTCAACATGGATGGTGGCAAGAACGCGGGTAATTTTTGGGGTTTCTTCGACTAAATCAATGGCTATGGCTACGGAATGGGGAACTTCTTGACGAGTTAGTAATAATATCTGTTCTCTAATCAATTCACCCATAATAAACCGTTCTGGCTGGTCTGTAACTAAGTCGGGGGGGTAATAAAATGGTCCTGGTTCGAGGTGACTAATTAATAAATCTTGTAGTTGTAATAATTCCGCGCCAGTTTTAGCAGAAAATTTCGCAGTTTTCCATTGATAAGTAGTGGCTAATTGAATATAACTCTTATTTATTTTTTGAGCATCTTCTGGTTGTTGATCAATTTTATTAATTCCTAAAATTACGGGTGTTTGACTATGAGTTAATAATTCAGCAACATAGCGATCGCCAGCACCACAGGCAACCGTACCATCAACTACAAATAATACAACATCTACTGACTCAATGGCAATTTTCGCATTTTTTACCAGCACTTCCCCTAATTGATGATGGGGTTTATGAATACCTGGTGTATCTACGAATATCAACTGAGCGTTTTCTGTAGTTAAAATACCTCTTAAGCGATTGCGAGTGGTTTGGGCTATGGGCGAAGTAATGGCTATTTTTTGCCCAACTAATTCATTCATTAAGGTGGATTTACCGACATTAGGACGACCAATAATACCGATAAAACCCGATTTAAATTCAGCAGGTGCTTGGGGAATCATCACACCACCGAAATCAGTAAAAATATTGTTATCAATATTCGATACTTGTGATTCTACTTGCATTGTTTACAGTTATGATCAATAGATGATTCTGATGAAAATTCTCTTTAAAAATAGAGATAAATTAATTATTACATATTTATGGAAATAATAAGGAAGGATAAATTAAAATTTGGCTCTGCTGATTAAATATATGAATATGTGTCACCGCAAGGTGCAAAGATTTAAATAATCAGGTTGTAGCTGTTAAACTTTAATTGCGAAATTAACATTTTGTGCTATTATCTAATAGTCTTGATAAAAATAGGACTAAAGTTATGACTACAAGTTAGGACATTATAGCAGTTGCCTAAGTCTTAAAAAAGCAATAGTTATTTATTAATTAGCAAACTAGTAAAATCAAAAACCATGAAAACTATTCCTACGGAAATACCAGAGATTATCTTGATTGAAACGCCAATCTTCCAAGACTCACGGGGGTTTTTTTTGGAATCCTATAACGAAAAAATATTCACAGAAAAGCTAGGAATTACAGCTAAATTTGTTCAAGATAATCACTCAAAATCAGAAAACAATGTGTTGCGCGGATTACATTATCAAATTATCCAACCCCAAGGTAAATTAGTTCGCGTTATTGCTGGTAAGATATTTGATGTGGCGGTGGATATTAGAAAAAAATCTGCCACCTTTGGACAATGGGTAGGTTACGAACTCAGTGCTGAAAATAAACACCAAATGTGGATACCACCTGGTTTTGCTCATGGCTTTCTCGTACTTTCAGAAATGGCAGAGGTGATATACAAAACTACAGATTATTATGCACCAGGAAGCGATCGCTCTATTTTATGGAATGACCCAGATTTAGCTATAAATTGGCCTCTCACGACACCGCCGATTTTATCAGCTAAAGACAGTAATGCTCCAACTTTTAAAACAGCGGAAGTTTATGAATAAATCAATATTACTAATAGGTAATAACGGACAAGTTGGTACAGAACTCCAAAATATCCTCCCATCTGAATATCAAGTTATTGGTTTAGCACGTCCCCAAATAGACTTAACTCAAGGTCATAAATTACGGGAAATTATCCAAGCAATTAAACCGGAAATCATTATTAATGCGGCTGCTTATACAGCAGTAGATAAAGCTGAAAGTGAACCAGAAATAGCTCATACGGTTAATGCTATTGCTCCCCAAATTCTAGCAGAAGAAAGTCAAAAATTAGGCAGTTTCTTAATTCATATTTCCACAGATTACGTATTTGATGGCAATAGTAATTATCCCTATCAAGAAACAGATATTACTAATCCATTGAGTATATATGGTAAGACAAAATTAGGAGGAGAAATAGCAATTCAACAAATTTGTAGTGATTATATAATTTTACGCACAGCTTGGGTTTATGGAACTTATGGAAAAAGCAATTTTGTGAAAACCATGTTACGACTTGGTAAAGATAGACCAGAAGTGAGAGTAGTTGCAGATCAAATTGGTAGTCCAACTTGGTCCTATGATATCGCTTTTACAATATCCCAGATCATCCCCCAATTAACATCAGAAATTACTGGAATTTATCACTATACAAATAGTGGTGTTGCCAGTTGGTATGACTTTGCTCTAGCTATCTTTGAAGAAGCCCAAAAACTCGGTTTTCCACTGCAAATTAATCAAGTGATCCCCATTACCACCCCCGAATATCCCACAGCAGCAAAACGCCCTGCTTATTCCGTTCTTGGTTGTCGAAAAATATCCCAACTTTTAGGAACTTATCCCCCGCATTGGCGACAAAGACTGATATTAATGTTAGGAGAATTGAGGAAAACAGGTTCTTAGTGAAGACTTTATTCCTCTTTAATTTATTTTCATCTACTTACTTAAAACAGAAATTCTCATGAAAGCACTAATTTTATCTGGTGGAAAAGGTACAAGATTACGTCCTTTAACTTATACGGGAGCAAAACAACTTGTCCCAGTTGCTAACAAGCCTATTTTATGGTATGGCATCCAAGAAATGGCCGATGCAGGAATTACAGAAATTGGCATTATTATCAGTCCAGAAACCGGAGAAGAAGTTAAAAGTAAAACGGGAAATGGTGAAAAATTTGGTGTGAATATCACCTATATTTTACAAGAACAACCAGCAGGATTAGCCCATGCTGTCCAGGTGGCGCGTCCTTTTTTACAAGATTCGCCATTTGTGATGTATTTAGGAGATAACTTAATTCAAAAAGGTGATTTAAGTTCATTTTTAAATAAGTTTACTCAACAAGAACCAGATGCTTTAATTCTATTACGAGAAGTAGATAATCCTAGTGCTTTTGGTGTAGCTACAGTTGACGCAAATGGCAGAGTATTAAAGTTAGTTGAAAAGCCTAAAATTCCTCCGTCAAATTTAGCCTTGGTAGGGGTTTATTTCTTTTCAAATGTGATTCATGATGCAATTTCTTTAATTAAACCTTCACCCAGAGGAGAATTAGAAATTACTGATGCGATTCAATGTTTAATAGATCAACAAAAAGAAGTTTCAGCTTGTAATCTTGGCGGTTGGTGGTTAGATACAGGTAAAAAAGATGATTTATTAGAAGCTAACCGATTAATTTTAGATACCTATTTAACAAAATCAATTTTGAGTAATGTAGATAGTCAAAGCCAAATTACTGGTAGAGTACAAATTGGCGCTGAATCTAAAATTATCAATTGTACAATTCGTGGACCTGTGGTAATTGGTGATAACTGTTATTTAGAAAACTGTTTTATCGGACCCTATAGCAGTATTGCTGATAATGTTACACTGATAGAAACAGATTTAGAACATAGTGTGGTTTTAGAAGGTGCAAAAATTACGGGTATTCAGCAAAGAATTATTGATAGTTTAATTGGACAACGCGCCCAATTAAGTATTGCCCCCCGTCGCCCTAAAGCATTAAGGTTTTTAATTGGTGATGATTCGCAAATTGAATTAACTTAAAAGAATTGTGGCCATTGTACCTTGCTACAACTGGCTTTTATATCAATATTTTCTGTCATGATTATTTCTTTTTATCTGATGAAAAATTTGATATTTTCGATCTTAAATATCTGTTAAGTACAGCACTTTGCGTAACGATTAGGTACAAGAATTTAGGTCATATCATTACATCAAATTGAACATGAGATATAATCTGTACCAGATAGATGCGCAAAATGCTGTATCTTAAACTCAAAATTAGAGGAAATTAAAATCATAGAAGGGTAAATATCACAAATCCTAAATTCCCGACTTCTTTTTGATTTTTTCAATAAATGATAAATTAATCTCAGAAGTCGGGGATATTAAAAATACCTAACGCACCTGATTTAAACTTTCAATTTGCTTGGTAAACATCTCTGTAAACAAACTCATGACTGTGCGTTCTTCACGAACTTTAATATTAGCAGTAATGGACATCCCTGACTGTAAAGATATCTTTCTATCTTGATTCGTGAGATTTAAATGTTGTTTTTCTAACTTAACTGTGGCGGGAAATCTGTAAAATTGATGGTTTTGGTCTGGAGGGAAAGCATCTGAACCAATCTTAGTTACTTTACCTTTAATATCTCCAAATTCACTAAAGGGAAAGGAATCAATTCTTACATCTACATTCATACCTTTTTTGACAAAACCAATATCTTTATTGGTAATGAAAACTTCTGCTGATAGGTTTTCTTTGGGGACAATTTGTAGTAATTTTTGTGTGGAATTAGCAACAAAACCAACATTTTTAGCCTGAAGATCAAAAACTATTCCTCCTACTGGAGCGCGAAGTTCTTGATATTTAAAGTTTAATTGTGTTTGGGATATTTTGCTATTAATGTCTGCTAAACGCTGCTCATTCTCTAAAATAACCTTCGTGAACTGACTATCAATTTCAGCAATGCGTTGTTTATTATTGCCTATTTTTTCCAAAATATCTTTACCGGAACTAGCAACTGTATTAGTTAATTGCTCTTTTCCTTTATCAATATCAAATTCTAGACGTTTTATTTCTTCCTGCAATTGTGATATTTCCGCTGCGAGAGTTTGTACCTGTTGTTGCTGATTCAGATATTGCAGTTGAGAAATACCTCCTTCTTCCGCTAAGACTTTGATTTTGGCTAAAATCCCGCTTTGAATGGCTAGACTATTGCGAGTATCTTGGAGTTTAAATTTAGTTTGAGAAAGTTGTTTTCTGGTTTTTTCAACTTCTAAATTTGCGGCTTTGGAACGAGACGCTAATTCAATTTTAGCAATTGCTAGTAGTTGTTCTTCGTCAATTCCTATTCCTGCTGTTCCCGATGAATTTCTCAATTGAGAACGTAATAATTCATTTGCTGCTACTAAGGAAGCGCGACTTTTGAGCAAAAAAGCTGATTCTCCTGGTAGTTGACTGCGTAAAAATTCTATTTCAGAATCTGTACCTCTGCTTGCTCCCATTAAGCGCCGATAGATATTGTTTTCTTGAATTAAAGCTATGCGAATTTTATTCAAGGAATTTAATTCTGCTCGGGTAGCAATAGACTCAAATTTTAATAACAATTGTCCTGGTTTTACTTCGTCTCCATCTTTTACATAAATTGATGTAACTACTCCATTAACGGGAGCTTGTACCTCTTTGACTGTTCCTTCTGGTTTTAATTGACCCATTGCGGGAATTGTTTGCTCAATTTTGGCTAAACAAGCCCAAGTAATTCCAAAACAAGCCAATCCCATAAGGGTGATCATGATGGTTCGTGACCATATTGGAGATTGTCGTAAAACTACAGATTGCTCGAAATTATCAAAATTAAAGTCAATTTTAGGCTGTTGGGAACTGGGTTTGGGAGATGTTAATACTTTTGAGTCTTTATATGATCTGTTACCATTTCCATTACCATTTCCATTACCATTTCCGTTACCGTTTCCGTTGCTGCGATTACCATTAACTTGAGTCATAATAATTGGGGGTTTGGGATTTTAGATTGAATATTTACTGGGGTGTTATTTGATCTTTAATCTGTTATCAGTTGGATTTTATTTAAACAACTGACAGGGTTTAGCATTGCTAAACCCCTAGAAATAATTGACTACAAATTTACTTCCTGTTGTTGATAAAGATAGAAATAATGACCTTTAGCAGCCATAAGTTCTTGATGACTACCTTGTTCTATCATCCTACTATTATCCATGACGACGATAGTATCAGCATTACTAACAGTATTTAAACGGTGGGTAATGAAGAAGACTGTACTACCTTTAAAAGCGCGAGCTAAGTTCAGACAAATTTGTTTTTCGGTGGGATAATCTAAGGCGCTGGTGGCTTCGTCTAGAACTAGTAATTTAGGTCTTTGTAACACAGAACGTGCGATCGCAATTCTCTGTCTTTGTCCACCAGAAAGGGCTGATCCTCTTTCCCCAACTGGCGTATTATAGCCTTGGGGTAAACCCATAATAAACTCATGAGCTACGGCAATTTGAGCAGCTTCAATAACCTCCTCTGTTGTGGCTTCAGGATTAGTTAAAGCAATATTTTCCTGTACTGTACCATCAAATAAAAGGGTATCTTGAGGAACTACACCAATTTGTCGCCGCAGAGAATAAAGTTCGACTTTGGCAATGTCATAACCATCAACTAAAATTCTGCCAGATTCTGTTTCATAAAGTCTCAGCAGTAATTTCATCATTGTACTTTTTCCCGAACCACTTTGTCCGACAATACCGACAAATTGACCTGCGGGAAATTCCACAGTAACATTACTCAATTGTAGGGGTCCTGAGGCAGCAAATCGGAAGGAAACGTTTTCATATTTGACAGTACCAATAATCGGTGGGAGTGGAATATTATTCTTATCTATTTCTGCTTCTTGGGGACTGTCAACAATATCGCTTAATCTTTCTAAGGATAACCCAGTTTCTTGGAAGTTTTGCCAGATTTGTGCCAGCCGTAATATGGGAGTGGTCACGTAACTAGAAATAATCCGAAAGGCAATTAATTCCCCTAATGTTAGTTCTTGTTTTAAAACTAAATAAGCTCCTACCCATAAAACTAATAAGCTGCTGAGTTTGCTTAAAAACTGACTTGTGGAGTTAGCTAATGTGGAAGTAATAACGGTTTTAAAACCTGCGGCCACAAATTTAGCATATTTTTTTTGCCACGAAAAACGCGATCGCAATTCAATATTTTGGGCTTTTACTGTTTGAATTCCTGACATTACCTCCACTAAATACGATTGAGTTTCGGCGTTACGTTCGGCTTTACCACGTAATTGTCTACTCACTGTTGGGGCAGCAATTAATGTCACTACCACAAATAGAGGAATTGTCCCTAAGCCTACTAAAGTTAGTTCCCAACTGTAAAACAGCATGACAACTATATAAACTACGGAAAATAAGGCATCTAACACTACTGTTAAAGCCGTACCCGTGAGAAACTGACGAATATTTTCTAGTTCATTAATTCTGGTGGATAATTCACCCACTGGCCTTTTATCAAAATACCGCAGTGGTAAGCGCAGTAGGTGGTCAATAATTTGTGACCCCAAACTCATATCAATGCGGTTGGTGGTATCTACAAATAAGTAAGTCCGCAATGTAGTTAATACTGCTTCAAATACACCCACTGCTAATAGTAATACTCCTAAAACATTGAGGGTATTAATACTATTTTGAACGATGACTTTATCAATAATTAGCTGAATAACTAGAGGATTAGCTAGGGCAGCTAATTGGACGAAGAAGGAAGCAATAAATACTTCTATTAGCACCCGTCGGTAACGGGATAAGTAAGGAACAAACCATCCTAATCCAAAGCGTTCTTGAGGTGTTTCCTTGGTAGCACTGAGCAATAAAACCCTAACTCGTGGTTGTAAGTTGGTTTCATCTGTTTCTAATTCTTTCAGCAATTTATCAAGGTTGGTGTTGATAATACCTTGAGATGGTACACCCAAAACGGCTTTTTTTCCATTTACGGCATAAAGAACTGCAAAGCTATCACGATAGCGAATTAATGCGGGGGTAGGAATGCGGTTAATGAAAACAACCGGAAAATCATCTAGCTGAGATTTGAGTCCAATTAATTCTGATAAATAAGCGCAAAGTTGAAAAGATACACTGCCTTGACGCTTGATTTGGTCATTTAAAATGCGGCGGACTACTTCTTTGCGAAAGGGAATTTCTAAATGCTTGGATAGCATTTGAAAACAGGCCAAACTAGAATCTAGTTCTCCCTGTCCTTTAAAAAATGGATATTTTTGATTTTTTGGTAAATCCTTTGATGTACTTGTCCCAATAAATTCCGATTCTGTTGCGTAGGGAACTTCTTCTATGGTGATAGTACCATCTAATAGATTTTCTAATTTCTCTGTTTTTAGAGGTGGACTATCAATTAATGATAAATCAGTCTGATTAATACCCAACAAACGCACAGGAAGTTTATCTTTAACTTCAATTACTTCATTTTCTAACCGATCACCAGGGGTTAAATCGCTCAGATTACAACTACTACTTACAAACCAAATTCGATCACTTTCTAATTCTCGTAAAGGTGTTTTTCCTGGTCGTAAATAATGAATTTTTGATCCTAATAATATCTGTTCCGTCAGGTCTTTGAGATTATGATTGGCTAAAGGTTGTTGTGCTATCTGTAAACTCAAGATATCAAATACTTCTGCCAAGTTAGTTATTTGTTGACGAGCCTGAGTAAATGCTAAATTTCGAGATAGGAACTGTAAATAATCTGCTGCATTCCAGGTTAAACATATCACTTCTTCATAGGCGATCGCTGTTTCGCAAGGAATTTGACGTAACCAAGAAATTTCCCCAATTACCGCTCCTGGTTCTACTATTTTTAAACTAATTGGTGATTGGTTTTCTGGGTATCCTAATAGTCTGATCCTGCCTTGATAAAGAATTGATACCTTTTGAGGTAATTGTTCTTTGCCCACAATTTTCTGCCCCATGCGGTAACGTAAAGGCTGTAAAATTCGTGGTGATGAGAGTTCGCTAATTTCTTCTTTTGATAATTGGCCAAACCCTGGAATTCTGGCAATAAATTCTTCAAATGTACTCTTAGTATAAGTCATATTTCTTGGTGTTAATTATGGTATTTATCATGTTTGATTATGATGTTTGAATTTGCCATTTTTGTTCTGTCATTTGTGTTTGTAACCATTGATTAAATCTTTCATTCAGCAACCGTTTACGCATTGAAGTATCCAGTTGGGCTGGTAGTAATTTTTCCAAGCGGACAATTACCAGTACATTATTAATTTGAGTTGGTTGTGATAACTGCTGTGGCTGACTTCTTGAAAGAATATTCACCAATGTTGGATGCAGAGATTGTAAATCTATTGGACCTACTAAGCCATCAGTTTGAGCTTCTGGACCTTGGGCATATTCCCGTGCTAACTCAGCAAAGGACTGTTCACCCTCTTTGAGACGGAAATAGATTTCTTGGGCAATTCCGATTTCCGAGGTGGTAATCAGGGAATAAATTACCCTATCCAGTTGGGTTTTACGTTGGAAGAAGTAAGAGTTTAAATCTCCACCCCAAGTGGCCTCTTTAAACTTTTCTAGTTTTAATTGTCGCATGGCCATGATCTTCAATTGCTGGAAATTTTCTCCTTGTTGATCTATTCCCTGATACTGTTGGGCTAATTGTTCACAGACCTGTTTTTCTTCTTCTGGAGTATAAACAATTTCGGCTGCGGCGATCGCTTGATCAATGATCATTTCCTTGATTAATACGGGAATAAGCTGGTATTTGGATATTAATGATAGAACCTCTGTGGACTCAAGTATACGATCTCCCCATTGCAGGACTTGATTCTTATCGTTTGTAATCAAATTTGTCACCGTTTTTAACTTTTTTTTTGACAGAATAATAGGACTAGGTTTTGAACAAGTTATGTCTTGGTTAAGATTAGATAATCTCCTCCGAATTTATTCCTTTTTTTTGATATCAGTGTATATATTTTTATCAGTAATTTTTCCATGGGCTAGATTTAGATAACTTGGATTATTGATATTTGGATATTTTGGATATTATTGTACCAAAATACCATAATTTGATAAATTTGTCATCACCAACTGAATTTTACTCTGTAAAACTTTGTTAACCTTAAATATAGTATCATCCCCTACTAAAATTTCCCGTTGTAGATCACAAAAAATCAGGCTGGTAATTCATAATTACGAGTTACCAGCCCCAAAATAGATCGCCAAATTTATGTTTTTTTGTGATTAAATCATCCTAATTAACGAAATCTACCAGGATTTAGACGGTTTGAGTCTTTTTGTTCTCTATTTCTTGCAATTCCTACTCCATTTCTCAATTTTTTGGCAGTACCACCATCTTGAGGATCAAGATATGGTTTCAAATTAATTCCACTTCTAGAAGAAGTAAGCCGATTATTACCACTTACAAGTGTTTGTCCTATGTTGTATATACTATTTCCATTTCCTAGCTGACGTTCAGTGTAGGTATCAACAGCAATAGTTTGTTGTCCACTATCAGCAGTAGTGAGGTTTTGGAATACACTATTACGGACTGCATAGGGATCTTTACCACGGGGTACTGTTAAAACAATTCGACAATTGGGTTGGGCTTCAGTGGTGACACAAATAATATTTTCGTTGTTTTCTACAGCTATTTGTAGTTCTTGTAAACCATCGGGACGATATAATTCTAAACGGCCTGCGATCGCTTGACAACGTTTTTGGGCATCCCAACCCCCACCTAAATTTTGAGGTGCAGCCCAAGCAAAATATTGTCCTGGTTGACTTTGGGGTTGATACATGACTATAAACTGTCCATTATAGGATTGACAACTAAATCTTGTACTACTGTTAACTGTGGTAGAATTTGGTATAGTGGTTGTAGTTGAACCTGATGGCACTGTAGTTGAACCTGATGGCACTGTAGGAACAACAACTTGAGCAACAGTCACAGCATTCCCAAAAAATAAAGAACAGCCAAGACTACTCAAGAATAACAAACGCAGCGATTGTAAGTACATAAATATAAGCCGTAGTGGAGATATGTAAATAGCCGATATCTATATTGACCCAGAACATAAATTTTTAGTTCATGGAAAAACTTGTTTTTTTAGAGACAGGAAACCAAAAATTGGCTATATATAGCAGAAACCGCCCCAAGCTACGAAGGAATATCAGCAGCTTACAGCGGTTTCTCGATGAGGTTGTAATTCAAAAAAATAAATAAAATAGAGAGGTGAACCCGACAGACAATCAATCAATTAAATCCAATCTCAAACAAGCTTCCTCAATTTCTAATCTTTACGGACACTTTAATAACGTGAGTTTCAATACCTCCAATAACAATTTGGTGAGATTCAGGCGAAAACACTTTGACAGGAAGCAAAAACCTAGAATTGATTGCCAAGACACTAGAGCAGGAGGCACAAACTCTAATGGAAAAATTTTGATTTCAGGTTTAACTTTTAACCTTTTTGTACCATGCTCTTAATCTAGCATTAATTTTTCTTCCTGTGTTATATATTTACTAATCTTGAAATTGATTAATGTATTGCAACAATTATGAAATATTTCTTAAAATTTGCCTAGTCCTGCCTATTCCCTGCTAACGCTATATTAGAGGTTTTATGAGTTATGCACCCATGGAAATTATTATTGGTTGGCTGTATCCCAAATTAATGAGTACCTATGGTGATCGGGGAAATGTGATCACCATAGAACGTCGCGCCCAGTGGCGGGGGTATAATGTGACTGTATTACCCTTGGATCAAAATTCCACCGCAGAAGATATTAAATCAGTAGATGTAATTGTTGGTGGTGGGGCTCAAGACCGTCAACAAGAAATTGTGATGCGGGATTTACAGGGTGCAAAAGCCGAGTCCATGCGTCATAAAATAGAAAATGGTACACCAGGAGTTTTTACCTGTGGTTCTCCTCAATTACTGGGAAATTATTATGAACCAGCTTTTGGAAAAAGAATTGAGGGCTTAGGAATATTAGATTTAGTTTCTGTTCATCCTGGTGAAAATACTAAAAGATGTATTGGTAATTTGGTTATAGAAGTTACAGCTTCCCGGTTAGCAGCGGAATTACAAGCAATGACAGGGATAAAACCTTATTTAGTCGGGTTTGAAAATCACGGTGGCCGGACTAAATTAGGGAAAGTGGAAGCTTTGGGGCGGGTAGTGTATGGCTTGGGTAATAATGGAGAAGATGGAACAGAAGGAGCGTTTTATCAAAATGCGATCGCTACCTATTCCCACGGGCCATTATTACCTAAAAATCCCTTTGTTGCTGATTGGTTAATTCAAACCGCGTTAAGATTAAAATATCAGGAAGAAATTAAACTTTCATCTTTAGATGATACCTTAGCAATGCAGGGACGAGAAGCAATGTTTAAACGGTTAAAAGTTGATTTACCCAATGCTACAGGAATCAGAATATAAAATAGTAAAATAGGTGTAGTTGAGATTTAAAAAGAATCTCAACTTTAACATTAAACTACATGATTTTTATAGAAAATCAACTTAATTTTCTATAAAATATCTGATAAGTTACTATAAAAAGCGGAAATTGTTTAGTTAGTCATCATTTAAAATCTGTGGAACTTCCTTCTTTACCAGAATTTGATCATCATTCAAACCAGCACATTGATCAGGGTTTACAAGAATTGCTCAATCGTCTTATCATCAGAATGCAACGAGATGAATTGATCAGACAAACGACAAATCAATTGCGAGAATCTTTAAAGGTTGATCGAGTAGTATTGTATTATTTTTATGGACAATGGCTGGGACAAGTGACATTTGAGTCATTAAGTGCGAATGAATATTCGATTCTTGGTTATACCGGTCCTAGTAATTGTTTTAATCATGAGTATGCAATGATGTACTTGGAAAAACGAGTAAGAGCGATCGCTGATATAGAATTAGAAGCGATTGAGGATTGTCATCGTGAATTTCTCCGTAGTATACAGGTGCGTGCCAATTTAGTAGTACCAATTTTAATACCAAGGGGATTATGGGGACTATTAGTAGCTCATCAGTGTCGAAGTCCGCATTCTTGGAATGAAGCAGACATTGAATTGATGCAAAAAGGAGCGGAAACTTTAGCAACAGATTCTAATATTTTAGAAAGTTAATCACGCAGAAGATTTTGCTGATGTTGATGTTTTTTAGATACAGCAACTTATATAAAGGTTGAGTACAATGGTCGAGAAGATAAAAGTAAAAAAGGCGTTGGTGAATGAAGGTATGATTTTTTCTCACGCAGAGGCGCTCCAGTCGCAGAGGGTAAGAGTTTCATTTTTTTGATTTTTCAATTTCATACCCCAATTCAGCAA
>OMJF01000085.1 GCA_900299285.1 Anabaena sp. 54
ATACCCTCAAAATCCCCACCTCAAATAAACAACCACATCCTGTAAATCCCGTAATCCTGGTTATCCTGATTCAGACAAAAATACCCTCAAAATCCCCACTTCAAATACAAAACCACATCCTGTAAATCCTAAAATCCTGGTTATCCTGATTCAGACAAAAAAATCCTCAAAATCCCCACCTCAAATAAACAACAGCATCCTGTACATCCTATAATCCTGGTTATCCTGATTCAGACAAAAAAAATCAGATTGATAGTCTATAATAAACATATCCTTTAACCCTAAATTGATTATGACCAATATTACACTATCTAACCTTGATGAAGACCTAAAAAATCGCCTACAACAACGAGCAGAAAAACATGGACATTCACTAGAACAAGAAATTACTGAAATTCTCCGTCTTGTTCTCATAGAAAATCAGCAAAATCCTATCAACTTAGTAACCCTAATCGAAAAACGTTTTGCAGATTTTGAAGATTTGGAATTACCCGAAATCAAAAGAGAACCGATCCGCACAGAGTCAATATTTGCAGATTAAATCACACATTAAAAAATGATTATTCTTGATACAAACGTCATTTCCGAACTAATGAAAACTCAAAAATCAGCAATAGTTCGTGAATGGGTAGCAGCACAACCTTTAATGAGTCTGTTTACTACAACAATTACTCAAGCGGAAATTCTCTATGGTATTGCTTTACTTCCAGGAGGAAAACGACGAAAAGAACTTAGTCAAACAGCACAACTAATGTTTTCTGAAGATTTCGCTGGACGAGTTCTAGCTTTTGATCAAAATGCTGCTGTAGCATTTGCTGATATTGCATCTCGACGACGACAAAATGGTACTCCAATTTCTCAACCTGATGCTCAAATTGCCGCTATTTGTTACACTCATAAAGCAACTATAGCAACACGCAATGTTACTGATTTTGAAGGATGTGGTATTTCTATTATTAATCCTTGGAAACCTGAATCCATATATTAGTAATTCGTAGCTTAGATTCAGGAACGCAACCCAACATAATTAAAATATTCGATTCATATTTTTTGTCAAAATCAGGATGTCCAGGATTTGAGGATGTACAGGATGGTAATTTGTAGGTTGTTGGTGGGATGATGAAATTGTCATTGTCTGAATCAGTGCGATCGCTCATCTTGTAGGTTGGGTTGAGGAAGGAAACCCAACATTTTCCCCAAAATATGATGATTAAATTGTTGGGTTTCACTGCGTTCTACCCAACAAAAAGTTTGTATGGTTCGTTGGTAATTTGTAGGTTATTGGTGGGATGATGAAATTGTCATTGTCTGAATCAGGATACCCTGTGGAAAGTCAAAATTCAAAAATTAAGCGCACCATTGATACTCTCAAAATCACCATTCCCAAGGGGTTAGCATTGCGCTTTACCCTTACTTAATCACCTTTAAATACTATCAGAATCTACACCCAAAGCCTTTAATCTTTCCGCTAATAATTGAGCGCGTTCATCACCAGTCGCTAAAACTGTACCATCTTCGTAACACCAACGCAACCAAGAACTATGTCTACCTTCAAATTCTCCTGTCCATAAAGTTATACCTAATCCAATCTCATCTAACCAGTTGTTTGTAGTTTCTACATAACGTCTAGCTTTGAGAGTGTAAATTCTTAAAACCTGTTCTCCTAATTGTTGATTTGGGTCATAGATAATATAGTAAGATACCCGCATTTGTTCATAGATTTTCAGTTTCTTCCCTAACTCTTCACCTTTTTGATTAGAGACAATTTCGATGACAACTTCAGGTGATTTACCAAATTTCCAAACTAGGTAACAACGATTTTGTTTTTCCCACCAATTTTCAGGAACTTCAACATCAAAACTGATAAATACATCAGGAACTATAGCGGGTTCACCATAAGTATGATAAATACCAACATTGGCTTCAGCTAAAAAAACCTGATTTTTTAAGGAACTATAAAGAGAACTAACCAAAAGACGTTGTTGTTTAGCAGATGCGAGATTATCCACGGGTGTATCATCTTCGGTGACTAGCAGGTTGACATCTGGTACATCACAATTATCAATATCATTATCATTGATTAAAAGTTGGTTAACCATGATTTTATCCACCACTTGAGGACTTTTTATTCATTGTATACTATTTTCCAAAAAAATTAAGATCACAATAGACTCTAGTAAAAAATCCCAACTCCTAAAATCTACTGCTAATCATCAAACAGAAAATCACAAACCAAGGTATTGTTAAATCAGGAATTAACCAAACATAATTTCTTAAAAAAGGTATAGCCATTGGTAAAATAAACCGCAAAGAACGTAAAGATACAGGCCGATTACCATTTTGATCTACAATTCCATATCGCTTCGCAACTTCAGCGACAACTTGGATTTTACCAGTATATTTGATCATATTAACATCAGATGCTAAACTAGCGATCGCTCTGCCAGTAAATAATGGTGTTTCCCAATTAAAACCATCAGCAAATAATGAAGAATTACCATTTTCTAAACTCTGTTCTTTGGCGAAATTTGTAATCTGTTCCGTACCCACAATACCCGGATAAATAGCCAGAGAACTTACATTATATTGTTTTAATTCCTTAGCCATATCTGCGGCTAATCTATCACAAGCACTTTTTCCCACACCATAAGGAACACTAAAAATATAAGACATTCCTCCCCAGGAAGAAATAGTAAAAATGACCCCTTTTTTGCATTTGATCATCATTCTTGCAGCATAAATACTAGCCACATAATGACTTCTTAAACCTACATTATTAGCAGCATCCCAAAAACTCGGTTCAGACTCCCAAAAGGGCTTACCAAAGGCTGTTCTTAATGCTTGTACCCCTCCATAAACATTATTAACTAAAATATCTAATTGACCATTTTGTTCACTATCAATACGTGCAAAAAGTTGACGAATTTGCTCATCATCACTATGATCAACCTGTACAGGAATACAAACCCCACCAGCTTCAATAACAGCGGTTTCGGTTTCCCGTAAACTACCGCCAAAATGCTCATAATTATTAGGTTCAAAAGTGCGCCCGGTAATATACACAGTAGCGCCGGCTTCACCTAAACCCACAGCAATTCCCTTACCAATACCCCTAGTAGCACCTGTAACTAATGCTATTTTCCCTTGAAGATTTTTACTCATTTTTTTTATTTACACTTTATTGACAGCCAGAGATTTTAATATGATTTTAAGTAGGTGAACGAAAAAAAACCGACATAAGTAACAAAAAGTAAAGTTGCCCAAAACCTGTTCCCAGTTAAGAGTTCCCTATTCCCTTGTCATAACGACAATTTTTAACGCCAACCTACTTACAGCTATTTTCAGGTAAATAAACCACAAACCGACCTCTTGTGGCTTTGATTTACTCCCCTTCCCTGGTAGGGAAGGGGCTGGGGGTTAGGTCTAA
>OMJF01000086.1 GCA_900299285.1 Anabaena sp. 54
AGTAGCGATTTCTAATCGCCATAAACTTTTAAGACAACCTCTTTCGTATTATACATAAAATGATCAAATCAAACAAGAAACAATATTTATTTATAATCAACAATAAAGGTACATCTTAGCCCCCTCCCTGCACCCCCCTTAATCCCCCCGCTGCGGGGGGAAGAAAAGGATAAGTTTTTGATACTGGAGGGGGTTGGGGGTGGGGTTCTTGTTCCGGGTTTGATGACAATTTGCTGTAAAATAGACTGTATTATTTATCGTTCTCTATTTGGGAAATATTGCTAATTGTGTTTCTGTATCAAAGAAGTGTAGCTTATCAGGAGTTAAAGATAACCAAAGTTTTTCGCCAACATTAATAAATCTATCAGGTGTAACTCTCACTTGTAAAGTTTGTCCATCTAAATTTGGTAACTCAGGATCAGCAATTTTCACAGATAAAAAAGTATCATTTCCCAGATTTTCTACTAAATCAACCTTTACTGGTAGATTTTTCGTAGCAGGTACACTCAAAGTTAAATGTTCTGGACGAATACCTAACATTAAAGTTTTACCATCATAGGGTTGTAAAGCACTTCCCCAAGTATCTGGGAGAGTAAAACGGAAGTTAGCATGACTAATTACTAAAGGTGCGTGAAATTCCACCGGGATAAAATTCATGGGTGGAGAACCAATAAATTCAGCCACAAAGCGATTCCCAGGACGGTTATAAAGCTCTAAAGGAGGTGCGACTTGTTGGATCTTACCTTCTGACATAATCGCAATGCGATCGCCCATTGTCATGGCTTCAGTTTGATCATGGGTGACATAAATTGTCGTTGTTCCCAATTGATGTTGTAACTTGACAATTTGACTACGAGTTTCCGCGCGAAGTTTAGCATCCAAATTAGATAATGGTTCATCCATTAAGAATACTTGGGGATTGCGAGCGATCGCTCTTCCTAATGCTACTCGTTGTCTTTGTCCTCCAGATAATTGCTTAGGTAAACGATTTAACAGAGATTCAATTTGTAATAAAACTGCAACTTTTTCCACTTGTTCCGCGACAATTCTTTCCTTTGCGGAAATATAGCGTAATTTTCTAGGTAACTTTTTTGTCAAAGCTACTAATAGATTTTCACCCCATTGAGTAATTTTTGTTTTATTTGCTTCCTGATCACTAAACTGACGACGTAAACCAAAAGCGATGTTATCATATACAGTCATGTGAGGGTAAAGAGCGTAACTTTGAAACACCATAGCAATATCTCTAGCTTTTGGAGGTAAATCATTAATTAGGCGATCGCCCACAGAAATGTTACCACCAGTCATGACCTCCAAACCAGCGATTAACCTTAATAAAGTGCTTTTACCGCAACCAGAAGGACCCACCAACACCATAAATTCACCATCAGCGATAGTTAAATTAATGCGTCGTAAAACACTGACATCATCAGTACCGTCTGTGTGTCCCTTTGCAGATTTCCCTTTGGGTGAGGGAAAGCTTTTATAAACGTTTTCTAATACAACTTTAGCCACGACAATCCACTTGAAAACTTATTAATTTATAGAAGCGGAAAATTTCCACCCATAGCCATAGTATACATTTTTTCTCAAAATCCAGAATCCCGACTTCTGCAAGCAGTCCGGGATCTGAGTTCTGCTAAATAGATTTTAATAATTCTTGAATTTGCTGATTAATAATATTAACCTCAAAACGTTGACCAGCAGTAATTTTAGCATGATTAGCAATCATCGCCGTTTTTGCAGAATCTTGAAGACAATTATTAATTACTTGCGCTAACTCTTCAGGTTTTCCAGGTGTGACTAAAAAACCATTAATACCATCTTCTACTAATTCTATTACACCTCCAGCTTCAGCAGCAATGACAGGTTTACCACACAGCATAGCTTCAACAATAACTCTTCCAAAAGGTTCAGGTGCGGTAGAAGTATGAGTAATTAAATCACACATAGTCATTAATTGGGGAATATCCGAGCGAAATCCTAAAAATTTAACTCTATTTTCCAATCCCAAACTAACAACTTTTTTGTGTAAAAATTGCACATATTCCTGTTCACCGAATAAAGCATCACCGACTAAAATTACTACTATATTTTCTGGACATAGGGAAAGAGCGTCAATTAAAATATGTTGTCCCTTCCAAGGAGAAAGACGGCTAAAATGTCCAATCACAAATTTATCTTCTAATTGGATATTTTTCCTGAGATTGATAACTTCTAACTCATCAACATCATAATTTTTGATATCAAAACCATTATAAACAACGTGAACTAAATTTGATTTTCCTCCAGCCTTTAAAAAAGCCATTTTACTAGCTTGAGAATTAGCAATTACCAAAGCCGCACAATGATTAATTAAATTAATAGCAACCCGGAGATTAGTTAGGCTAAAATGTTCTAAAGAAAGAATATCATGTAAATGATAAACCAGAGGAAGACGAGCTAATAAACTAGATATTGCTCCCACAATTAAAGCCTTTTGTGTATTAGCATAAATTAAATCATAATTCTTTGCTCTTTGCACCACCTGATTAATTAAAGGTATGATTTGTCCTAAACTGCTTAATGCTGGCAATAAACCACTGTTTTTATTAACATTAATTGGTTGAGTTGTTAAAACCTCCACAGGAATTTGATGGTTTTCGAGTAACTTTCTAAAATTACCATCTGCAAATAAACCAACCAGAGCATTTTTACCATAAGGTTTAGCAATATCTGCTAAACACAATTCAGCACCACCAGGTTTACCACTTTGGTCTAAAAATAGAATTTTCATAGAAGTTATATACAATTTTTATAATCAATTTAAGCCAAGAGAACTTGACGAACTTCTTGAGCGATATTCGTCCAATTATAATGTTTAATTGTGTAATTACGACATTCTTCCCTAGAAGGTAAAGGAAGTTTAGCTAACATAATTTGTGTTAACTTATCAGCGATACTTTCCACCGTAATTGATTCAGTAATTAAACCTGGAGAAAAGCCTTGTAAAATTTCCGGCATACCTCCTACAGGTGTACATAAAACCGGAGTACCACAAGCTAAAGATTCAATAATAGCTAATCCAAACCCCTCAAAAGATTGACTAGGCATTATAGTTAAATCAGCAGATTGATAAGCTAGAGGTAAATGTTCATCAGGTAAAAAACCCAAGAATTTGACATGATTTTCCAAACCTAATTCTTGAGTTTTTTGTTGAAGTAAAGCCTGAATATGACCACGGCCAGCTATTGCTAACCAAATGTCAGGAACTTGTATTTTAATCATAGCAATTGCTGCTAATAATTTATCAATTCCCATTCTATGAACTAAGCGACGGGAAGTAAATAATATTTGTCTACTGCTTGGCCAACCTAGTTTTATTCTTGCTTCTTGACGTGATAAATTGTTTTGAAAGTGATCAATATCAACTCCACCAGGAATGATGTGAATTTTCTGCCAGGGAATTTGATATTTTTGATGTAATATCTGACCAAAAGCTTTACTAAGAACAATAAAGCGATCGCACCGATTATAAGTGCTTTGTTCTATTAATTTTTGTTTTAGCCAAATACTAAATTTTTTATTAATTACTTCTTCTTGACTTTCCGAAGCCCAAGGACCATGAAAGTTAAAGGTAACAGGTATCCCCTTGGGTAAGATGTCTAAAATCGGAAAACTGTATAATGCAAAATGGAGATTAATTGCGTCAGGTTTACCTAATCTTGTTTTTTTAAAGTTATCACGAATTGAGAATAGTCTAGAACTAATTTTACTATCTGGACTAGCTAAATTAGTTAACTTAATTTGTGTATTTTTTGCATCTGCTGGTAAACCAACTCCACACAATTCTATTTCATCTTTCTGTGCTGCTAATTTATGAGTTAATTCATAAATATATCGTTCCAACCCTCCGGGGGTTTTAGGAAACCAACCCGTACCCAAGGTCAAAATCGCCGCAGGTTTTGTATTAGATTGTGTATCTTTACGTTCCATTACGAAAGTCATTTTTTCAGTATTATCTTCTCATACAAAGCTGGAAATTAAAATCAGTTTAAATCTGAAAAATATTTCATTTCTATAAGCAAAATATATGAAAAAAATACAAGTATTCCTGTATCGAGTATAATTTAGTTATTTTAATAATATAATATATTTTATTGATGAAGTTTTGATGAAATAATATACAGATTCATATTTATTTGTTATTTTATGAGTAACAACTGAAAATTAAAAGTTTAAAAAGTAGATTATTCCGGCTTTGTATAAAATTTTAATGGTTGATTAACTGATAATCAAAAAATTGCTATGAACAATAAATCATTTCATATTAGTAAAATTCACCGCAAAATTAACCAATATATTAATACTTTATTTGGGAATAGATATGGGCAAAAAAAAATTATATTTAACATTTTTCTTGGTATTACTTGTGGACTAATGGTGACATTTATAGGAATGACTATGGATTTAGGAAATACAGCCAATACTAAAATCCAGCTAAAAAATAAAGTATCCAAAAGTTCTGAAATTACTTATACAACTTCTTGGCTAGGAAATACCATTGGTAATGGTAAATTGCGAGTACAAAATAATATTGAGGGAATGTATGTCAAAGACGACGGGACTATTTATACTAATAGTTATTGGGATGAAGCTGGTAGCGAAGCAGGAATTTATAAAGATGGTAAACCAATTTTAAGCCTCGAAGATACACACGGTTGGAATCGTTTGGGTGGTAAAACAATAACAGCAAATAACAAATATATTTATATTGCTATGTCTCAAGGGGGAATGGATCAAACCAAGGAAGATTATCCTCCCAAAGATCAAATTTGGTACTGTGTGAGACGTTATGATTTAAACGGAAAACCTGCACCTTTTGACAAAGGAAATGGTTGGGATAAAAGTATGTTAATTACCAGCCAAAACAATCAAGTAACCGGACTAGCAACGGTAGATAATAAACTATTTGTTAGCAATGCTGGTGAAAACATTGTTCGGGTTTATCATACTGAAACTATGGAAGAATTAAATAGTTTTAATGTAACTAATCCAACAGAAATCACAGTTGATAAAAAGGGCGGTTTATGGATTATTGAAAATCAAGAAAGTAGCAAATCTGGAAAAATTGTCAATTATTCTCAAACGGGAAAGAAATTACCCCAAGAAATTACAGATATTGATAAACCATCAGCATTAGCTATTGATAATCGTGGTAGATTGTTAATAGCAGAAAATGGCATTAATCAACAATTACTGATTTATAATATCAATAATCAACCAGTTCGTGTAGATAGTTTTGGCGATAAAAAAGGTATTTTTAGCGGTGTACCAGGAGAGGTAAAAACATCAAAACTCTATGGAATTACAGGAGTCGGTACAGATCGTGAAGGCAATTTTTATATAAACAATAATGGTTTTAATAAATCAGGAACAGATTTAAGAAAGTTTTCTCCATCAGGACAAATACAATGGCAATTACTAGGATTAATATTTGTGGATAATGCAGATAATGATCCACAAACAGATGGTGTTAATCTATTTACTAAACAAGAACAATATGTGATGGATTATAGTCAGCCTGCTGGTAAACAATGGACTTATAAAGCTTACACCGTTAATCCTTTTAAATATTCTCAAGATCCCCGTTTACATACATCCCCAGATGGTACTTTTGTGCGTCGTATTCAAGGAAAACCTTTTTTATTCCTGACAGATATGTTCGGCGCTTTTTTACAAATTTATCGTTTTCAACCTAATACAGATGGGAAAATTGCTATTCCTGCGGGAATGTTTGTTGGTACTAATAATGGAGGTAAATCTATTACTGGAAATTGGCCACCCTATCAACCAGAAAAAGGAGAGTGGATTTGGCGTGATATTAATGGCAATGGTGCATTTGAAAAAAATGAATATGATAGTAGCGAAGACTATCCTTATATGGGAGGTTGGTGGGTAGATAGTAAAGGTGATGTTTGGAAAACTTTGCGAATTCAAGATGGTATTCGTCGTTATCCTTTACAGGGAATAGATAATAAAGGAAACCCGATTTATAGCTATAGTTCAATGCAAAAAATTAAGACTCCTAGCATCTTTAATGATTTGCGAAGAATTGAGTATTTTCCCGAAACAGATACTATGTATTTATCAGGTTTTACTGTTGAACATCCTGCATTTGGTGACGACACTGGAGTAGTAGGATCGGAAATTGTGCGCTTTGATAATTGGAGTCGGGGAAATCCCACCCCAAAATGGCGAATTGTAGTTCCTTATGATACTACTGGTCAGCGAAAGGTCTCGACCGCAGCTATGAGTATAGCCGGTGATTATGTCTTTGCAGTAACTGTCAAAACCGCAGAGGTATATGTTTATAAAGCTACAACTGGGGAACTTGTGCAAAAGATGAGTCCAGGTCCAGAGGTTGGTAATAAAAGTGGCTGGGTTGATATTCCCTATGGTATCCGCGCTTTTCGTCGTGCTAATGGTCAATATCTCGTGTTTGTGGAGGAAAATTGGCAAGGAAAGGTGCTTGTTTACCAATTGAACTTATGATACTAGGACTTACGCAAGTGTCACACCAAAAATCTGTTGTAGGGTGCGTCAGATATCAACAATCTGTTTATTTGCAGGCATGCAGTCTGACGCACCCTACGAATCTAAGAAGTCGGGGATCTGAATTTATGTTACTATTTTGACTTTTGATAAATTGATTATTCATGAAAATAAAATTCAGGGCAAATATTGTACAAAAAATTATTAGTATCTTTTTATTAACTTTATATTTTCATGATAAATTAATCCAAAAAATAAATAAGTCTCCTAGAAGTTAATTATCATAATAATAGTGATTATTAGAAACTTATTGCCGATAATAATCAATGGTTATCATAAGTATTTGTGAACAAATTGAATGTGGTTTTGAATTAAACTTAGAATTATGAATAAAAATAAAGCATTGACCTCTTTAGAAAAAATTATGCCTAATAAACTGCTAAATAAGATGCAATATATTCATTGTAGTTTAGTTTCATGGTGGATTTTAAATTGGGGAAGTCAACCTTTAAAATTTTCGGAAAAATCAGCAATGGTTTTTGCCCCTCATCAAGATGATGAAACTTTTGGTTGTGGAGGTATGATTGCACGAAAAAAGGAACAGGGAATATCGGTAACTATAGCTTTTTTAACTGATGGTAGAGGTTCTCATGGTTTAGATACAGATGCTCAAAATATTATCCATATTCGTCAACAGGAATCTTTGACAGCGTTAAGTATTTTGGGAGTAAATAGTTCAGAAATTCATTTTTTGAATTACCAAGATGGTAGTTTATCAACTCTCAATTTAGAGTTAAAACAACAGATAATTAATCAAATTTCTGAACTACTAAAGATTTACCAACCAGGAGAAGTTTATTTACCTCACCGCAAAGATTGTCATCGAGATCATGAAGCTACTTATAGCTTAGTAAAGGAGGCAATTAACCAAGCTGGAATTATAACAGAAATATTCCAATATCCTATTTGGATATTCTGGCGATCGCCATTATTTATTCTCTTAAAATTACAAGATATTGCCGCAGCTTATCGCTTTTCAATTACATCAGTAAAAGAGAAAAAACAAAGGGCTATTACTGCTTATCATTCCCAAATTACAACATTACCCTATGGATTTATCAAGAGATTTCTAAATTCGGAAGAAATATTTTTTAAATCTGAATCCTAGTATTTAATGTTTGAAGTGATGTTCATATTAAATTAACGGTAAATAATTACAGTGGAGAAGAGTTAAATGCGCGTTTTACATATTACTAATCATCTGCAAAAAATCGGCAATGGTATTGTTAATGTAGCGGTAGACTTAGCTTGTTTACAAGCAGAAAGTGGTTTGGATGTTGCTGTAGCCTCTACCGGGGGAGAATATGAAACATTATTAGCAGATTATGGTGTTAAACATTTTCACCTAAATCAGTCTCGGACACCATTAAATCTGATTAAAGCTACTTGGAATTATCGCCGAATAATTAAAGAGTTTCAACCAGAAATTGTTCATGTTCACATGATGACAGGAGTTATCTTAGCGGGAATTTTTACAAAAAATCGAGAATATTATTTAGTCTCTACCGTCCATAATGAATTTCAACATAGTGCTGTACTCATGGGATTAGCAGATCAGGTAATTGCTGTTAGTAATGCAGTGGCTAATTCAATGATTAAACGCGGTATTCCATCTGAAAAATTGCGAGTGGTTAGCAATGGTACTTTAGGAAGTCCTCGACATAAAAAACTTCAAGATTATCAACCAGTAGCAATGCAATATCCATCCATAACTACTGTCGCTGGGATGTATAACCGTAAAGGTATTTCTGAATTAATTGAGGCATTTAAAATCATTGCTGAAGATTTTCCCCAAGCACATTTATATTTAGTAGGAGATGGACCAGACCGTTCTTTGTTTGAGGCTATGGTGAAAAATACAACCTTAAATAATCGCATTCATTTTGAAGGATTCCAACCAGAACCCCAAGGTTATATGTTAGCCACAGATATCTTTGTTTTGGCTTCCCATTGTGAATCTTTTGGTTTAGTTTTGACGGAAGCACGGGAAGCAGGTTGTGCAATTATAGCTAGTGATGTAGATGGTATTCCTGAAACTTTAGATCATGGTCAAGCTGGGATTTTAATTCCATCTAAAGATATTGGGACTTTAGCTAATACTTTGACACAATTACTCAGCGATCGCCAACTCTTAAATAACTGGAAATTCCGCGCTCAACAAAATCTAGCCAGATTTCATGCAGCGCGAGTTAATGAAGAAACACTAGCTGTATATCGGGAATTAATGAGAAAATCCAATGTGATTGAAATTATGAAAATTAGAGAATTAGTAACTGGTAAATAAATAGCAAAGGAGAAGGAGAGAAAATAATTTTTGGGATTTTTAGGTATTAATTCCGTGGTTTTCAGCCAATCTTCTGATCAAGACTAAGATCCCCGACCTCTTCAAGAAGTCGGGGATCTTATTGTTCACAAAGAAAATATTTCTCCCTTACAGGGGGAGTCTTTTTGTAGTTTATGTGACAACGTTAGGCATTATAGAGGAAATAGTATTAATAAAGTTTTGGGCATAACGTTGTGTAGAGAATTGAAGAGCGCGTTGTCGTGCTGCTATTCCCGCAGATTGGGCAAATTCCTGGTGGTCAAGATAGCGAAGAATGGCTTTTGTGAGGGCTTCTACATCGTCGTAAGCTGTTAACAGTCCATTTACACCATCGGTGATAATTTCCGTTGGACCACCAGCATTACCAGCGATGACGGGTTTACCTAATGCCATGGCCTCAATTATCACAATTCCAAAGGGTTCTTGATCAGAAGCATGGACAAATACATCCATTGCTTGTACCCATTCGGGAACATTGCGCTGTAACCCCGCCATAATTATTCTGTCACCCAATTCCAGGTCAGTGATTTGTTGATTTAAAAATTCCTCATAATCTGCTTCCAAATCGTGTTTACCGCCAACTACCACACAATGGGCATCAGGATATTTTTCTAATACTTTGGGCATTGCTGCTACTAGTACGTGCATTCCCTTCCAGCGTTGCAAGCGTCCGACAATGCCAATTAAAGGCACATTTAAGGGCAAACCCAGTTTTTTTCTGGCTGCTGCGGGAGATGGTAAAATAGCTGGATCAAATCGGTCTAAGGCCACACCAGGATAAACTAAAGGCGTGGTGCGATGAGGCCAAATCCCTGCTTGTGCCTTTTGACCATCTTTTGACAGTGTGACAATTGCTTGGGCTGGTATGAAAGTTGCTAACCGTACTAACCAATTTCCATCATCAGGAACTTCTAATTGATACCAAATAGCTGGTAAACCGGCTAACATTGCCGCTAAACCACCGGAAATATGGGTAATCCACATCCAGTTAACGATCGCATCTACACTTTCTTGACGAGCGATCGCCGCTATCTGGAAAATACTAGCAAATAAACGATGAATTTCACGTAAACGACCACTGATTATAACTCGCGTATCAATACCCAGGTTTCTTACCTGCTCTACCATCGGTCCGTCTTCTAAAAATATTGCTAACCACTCTACATTGGCATTACGTCCTTGCTGCATTAAATCC
>OMJF01000087.1 GCA_900299285.1 Anabaena sp. 54
AATAGTGGAGGTATTACTATTGATACTTCAACTTTAACTGTAGATAAGGATGGTTTTATTAGTGCCACTACCTTTGGTAAAGGTAATGCTGGGAATATCGCAATTCAGGCTACTCAAGGGGTGACTGTTGGGGGAGCGCTAACTAGTGGGGTATTCAATACAGGAGAGGGAAATAGCGGGGGTATCACTATTGATACTGCAACTTTAACTCTGGAAAATGGTGGTTTCATTGGTACCAGTACCTTTGGTAAAGGTAATGCTGGGAATATCACAATTAACGCTACCCAAGGGGTGACTGTTGGGGGAGCGCTAACTAGTGGGGTATTCAGTACAATAGAGACAATAGATAGAAATAGCGGGGGTAACGTCACTATTAATACTGCAAATTTAACTGTAGATAAGGATGGTTATATTAGTGCCGATACCTATGGTAAAGGTGATGCTGGGAATATCGCAATTAAGGCTACTCAAGGGGTAAATGTCCGGGGAGTGCTAACTAGTGACGTAACAAATACAGCACAGGGTAATAGTGGAGGTATTACTATTGATACTTCAACTTTAACTCTCGAAAATGGTGGTATAATTACTGCCAGTACCTTTGGTAAAGGTAATGCTGGGAATATCGCAATTAACGCTACTCAAGGGGTAAATGTCCGGGGAGAGCTAACTAGTGGAGTAACGCGCACAGGAGAGGGAAATAGCGGGGGTATTACTATTGATACTGCAACTTTAACTCTGGAAAATGGTGGTAGAATTACTGCCAGTACCTTTGGTAAAGGTAATGCTGGAAATGTTGCAATTAAGGCTACCCAAAGAGTAAATGTCCGGGGACTGCTATCTAGTGGGGTAAACGGTACAGCACAGGGGAATAGTGGAGGTATTACTATTGATACTTCAACTTTAACTCTGGAAAATGGTGGTTTTATTAATGCCAGTACCTTTGGTAAAGGTGACGCGGGGAATATCGCAATTAACGCTACTCAAGGGGTAAATGTTGGGGGAACGCTAACTAGTGGAGTAACGCGCACAGGAGAGGGAAATAGTGGGGGTATTACTATTGATACTTCAACTTTAACTCTGGAAAATGGTGGTGCTATTAATGCCAGTACCAGTGGTAAAGGTAATGCGGGAAAAATCGAAATTCAAGCTACCCAAGGAGTAACTATTGGGGGACTGCTAACTAGTGCAGTATTCAGTACGGGAGAGGGAAATAGTGGAGGTATCACTATCAAAGCTGGTGATATAAACATCAAGGGTGTTGGTGACAATAATATTGGTTCTCAAATTAATACTGGTACTTCTGGTAAAGGCAATGCTGGTGATATTAATATATCAGCAAGTAACATTACTATTGATGATCAAGGTTTGGTTGGTAGTTTTGTAGATAAAGATAGTGCAGGAAAAGGCGGTAATATCAACATTAATACCTCTAATTTAACCTTGAAAAATGGTAGTAGTATTAATACTGATACTAGTGCTAAGGGTGATGCAGGAAACATTAAACTTGGAATCACAGACAACCTCAAATTAACCAATAGTACCATCTCCTCCAAGGCTACTTCAGACTCTACGGGAAAAGCAGGAAACATTAACATTGACCCCACACTGATAGAATTGGATAGTTCTCAAATCACCGTGAATAGTCAAGGATCAGGCGACGGTGGTAATATTACTCTAGTAGGAAATAACCTAAATCTGAATAATTCTACCATCTCAGCCAGTACCAAAAGTGGTCAGGGCGGTAATATTACCCTGAATATTCCCGATACTATCCGTCAAAATAATAGCAAAATTGAAGCTAGTGCGGGGGAAAATGGTAATGGTGGTAACGTGACAATTAACACTAAATTTATCATTGGTAATAGTAGTGAAAATAGAATTAGTACCAATGCAAAGCAAGGTGCAGGTGGCAATATCAAGATTACCACCCAGGGAATATTCGGGTATAAAGATAATCAAATCAGCGCTAGTTCGGAAACAGGTGTGAATGGAGTTGTAGACACAAAGACCCCAGAAGTTGATCCTAGTCAAGGATTAATTGATTTACCTGAAAATTTACTTACTGCTGCTATTGTCACCAATTCTTGCCGTCAAGGACAAAATTCACAAAATTCATTAATAGTTAAAGGTAGGGGGGGTTTAGCCTTGACTTCAGATCAACTACCTAGTAGTAGTGAGGTAGAAGTAAGTTTAATTGCGCCCACATCTGTAACATCATCATCTGCTATTAACTCCACATCTACAAATATGGAGAAAACAGCATTTAAAACCATTATTCCAGCCCAGGGTTGGGAAATCAATAGTCAGGGAGATGTGGTTTTGGTCGCTCATTCCACAGGAAGCCCCGCTGAGAGAGTCAATACTGCTATTACTTGTGCATCAAATTAAGGTAGAGTTGAAAGAAAATGAGCATAAATCAGAAAACAACCCGGAAAACAACCCAGAAAAACAAATTCTCCCTGCAAAAAAGATTCTATCGTTCTCTTTTGCCACTGATTTTACTTTTTTGTTTTTCCCTGGCTATTCCCGTAATTGCCCAAAATCAGATAAATAAACCGGATAATGGCCAATTAATTGAACAAGCCAGCCAATTGTATAAAGCTGGGAAATTTAGCGAAGCTATCCCAATTTGGGAACAAGCTATCCAGTCCTTACCCCAGGATTCTCTTAATCAAGCCCTAGTAAGAAGTAATCTTGCTTTGACTTATCAGCAACAGGGAAAATGGGAATTAGCTAAAAGCGAAATTAACCAAAGTCTGAAGATTTTGGAGTCTGCTAAAATTACTACAGAACAACAGAGAATTTTAGCTCAAGCCCTTGATATTCAAGGGCAACTTCAGCAAAAAACCGGAGATTCTCAAGCAGCTTTAAATACATGGCAGCAAGCAGCGAAACTATATCCTAACTCTGTAAATAATCAAATGGGGTTGATAAATCAGATTAACCAAGCTCAAGCTATGCAAGACTTGGGACTGTATCCGCGAGCTTGTCAAACTTTATTTGCTGTTCTTGGTTATACTGAGAAAAAATGTATGATTTCTGATGTGGAAATTAATACAATTAAGGATAAAATATCAGCTAGTTTTGAGAAAACCTATCAAGCTAAGGCTTTGAGAAGTCTTGGTAATGTCATGCGTTTGACAGGTAATTTAGCAGAGTCTGAAAAAATTCTCCAAGCTAGTTTAGATATTGCCAGAAAAAGTGGTTCTCAAGAAGATCAGAGTAAGGTTTTACTGAATTTAGGTAACACTCAACGGGACTTAGCTAATAGAAATATAGAACTAAATAATGATGCAGGACTTAAATACCAAGAACAAGCTTTAGCTGAATATAAAGAAGCGGCTTCTCTTTCTCCTTTACCGATTGTACAACTTCAATCTCAACTGAATCAATTAGAGATATTAATGGAACAGGGAGAATTATTCACAAAACAGGGAGAAAATGAGTTAGAACAGGGAAACGATGAAGGGCAGAAAAAAAAGGCAATGGGACAGGAAAAATGGCAAGAAGCCACTGATTTAAAAAATAAAATCAAAGTTCCCTTAACCTATTTATCCCCTAGTCGAGAAAGTATTTATGCTCAAATTAAATACGTGAAAAATTCTCTGTGTTTAGAGCAAAAACAGCCGAATTGTCTGAAACCAACCACCCTAAATTTATCATCTGTGAAAGCAGAATCTTTGCAAGCAGCCCAGAAGATGTTAAATCAAACTGATGAAGTTGCCAGTGAATTGGAAGACAAGGGTACACAATCTTCTATCATGGGTTTATTGGGTCAATTAGCCGAAAGTCGTCAAGACTGGAATGGTGCTAATAATTACACTCAAAAAGCATTAGATTATTCTCGCCAAGCTAAAGCACCGGAACTAACCTATCAATGGCAATGGCAAGAGGGAAGGATATTTAAGGCTCAAGGTAAAAATAAAGAGGCTCTTAACTTTTATCAAACATCATTAGCCACACTGAAATCTCTCCGCCGTGATTTTGTTGCTATTAATCGGGAAAGTCAATTTAATTTCCGGGATAATACTGAACCTATTTATCTAGAATATGTCAATTTACTTTTGCAACCGCAAGAAGTACCACCAGAAGACCTGAAATTGGCTCGTGAAACCATTGATTCTTTAAAATTAGCAGAGTTAGAAAACTTTTTGCGATCAGCCTGTGATGATAATTCTAGCAAGCCAGTGAGTATTGATGAGGTGATTGATAAACAAGATCCTAACGCCGCGCTGATTTATCCGCTGCTATTAGAAGACCGTTTTGAGGTGATTGTCAAATTACCCCAAAGGCCTTTAACTCGTTATACTTCCAAGATTGAGAAAAATAAAAAAGATTTTGAGCGTGACATTGCAGAAGCAATAACTATTATTACCGCTGAAAGTGATGGTAGTGGTAACAAATTACCCCGTATTGCTGAAAAACTATATGATTTGATTATTCGTCCTGGGGAAAAAGATTTACAGGAGAGTGGGGTGAAAACTTTAGTTTTTGTCCTGGATAGTTCTTTGCAAAATTTTCCCATGTCGGTGTTAAGTAACGGTCAGGAAAACGGTCAGCCAAAATATTTGATCGAACAGTATAATATTGCTTTAGCTCCTAGTTTGCAACTGGTGGACATTCAGCGTTTCCAAAGGAAAAATGTCCCGGCCTTAATCGCTGGGTTGAGTGAATCACGAATTATTGAAGGTACAAAGTTTGATAAGTTAATATTTGTGGAGGATGAAATGAACAAAATTAAATCCGTATTGCCTAATTCAACTAAGTTACTCAACCAAGAGTTTACCAGCAACGCCTTGACTAATAGGCTGAATTCCTCCTCTTTTTCAATTATTCATCTGGCCACCCATGGTGCTTTTAGTTCTCAACCGGATCAGACTTTTATTGTTACCTCCGATCAGAAACTAAGAGTCAATGAGTTAGATAATTTATTGAGTTCGAGAGATCCAGTGGACTTACTGGTGTTGAGTGCCTGTGAGACTTTAACGGGGGACAAGAGAGCATCCTTGGGATTAGCTGGTATTGCTGTCAGGGCGGGTACACGGAGTACATTGGGAACTTTGTGGCTAGTTGATGACAAAGCAACCTCCATGCTCATGGGTAAGTTTTATGAGGCTTTTAAGAATCAGAATATTAGTAAAGCTGATGCTTTACGTCAAGCCCAACTAGCATTACTGCAAAGTCAGGATTACAGAGATCCTAATTTTTGGGCAGGTTACGTTCTTTTAGGTAATTGGTTGTAAGCTGTTACGCAGCTAAATTTGACAACCACAATTTACTTAAACTTTGTGGTGCGGGCATCTTGCCCGCTATAATTATACAAAAATTATACAAAAATTATACAAACTAAATGTACAAAAGATTCAATCCTCTTAAATCAAAAAGATCCCCGACTTCTTAAATAATTCGGGGATCTGGGTTAAGTATTTGCAAAAAACTGTTCAATTATCCTCAATTGAGAGGTGGTTCTTGGGCAATGTTTGCCTCTTGCAAGTGTTTGACTGATGTTAGTAGTTGCTCCCAATAATTCTGAACTGTGGAATCATTGGGTTTTTGACGACGTAAATCAGCCAAGGTGGTAATGGCATTTTCCCAAATTCCAGATGCAGCATAAAGCATTACTTGCTCTATAGGATCACTGGTTTGTTGGATGGCGGCAGAGAGGTTATCATCTTTAACAACCTGAATTGCACCGGTTAAGGATAGGTCTGGTTTGTTGTTAGAATTAGAGCAATTTGCTGACAACATCCAAGTGTATTTTTGATCCAGCTTTAATGGGCGATGATCAGGTAATTTGATGCTAAAAATGCCTCCTTGGGGAGGTGTTTTGAAGTTCTTGGTGTACAAGGGTTCATCAGCCTCATTCTTGAGGACAAATTCGAGAGATTGAATTGGTTCAGCAGTTTTAGGAATGTAGAAAAAGAATGTCGGATGATCTGATGTTGTCAGTTGTGAGTTGTCAGTATCAGACATGGCCGTTAAGGCTGTCAATTCTGATTGATGATTTTTCCCATCTAGACTAGTAACAGAATTCAAACACTTTGATGTTCTCGTTGCTCCTAGTCTCACTCTGATAGGTCTGGTGGAGACAAAGACAAGTTGCTTACCCCGCTTAATGTATGCCTCTACATTGCTGATAGCATTTTGAGCATAGCGATCGCCCGGACGTAATTGTTCAGCTTGCTTGAATAAAGATAAAGCTTCTCTAAATCCTCTAACTGCGGTTTTTTTATACCCTTCCCGCATATACTGGTTGTAATCACGGTTCTGATTATTGGCCGCAGCTAGAGCAATAGATGAACCTGGGGTTTGACTGACCATCCCTAAAGGTAGGGACAGAAACCCCGCTAAGAGCAATCCTGTCAGCATGGAGTTTCGCATAAAACAGATAAGGATTGGTTGAAAAGTCCTTTGTTAATCAAGGCTTAATTTCTGGGATCACCCAGATATGTAACCGTTAAGTTGCCGTCTATAAGGGTGATTTTTCTGCAAGCAGATAAAATACTAGATTTTTGCAGTTGGTTTAAACTAAAATCCACAATATAATTATACTCCATAATTTCCATGATGGCGGATTTTAATTGATTATTTTCATTAAGTAAGTTGGCCTTAAAAATTGTCATGATTACCAAGGACCAAGGACCAGGGAACAGTTTTAACTGTTTGGATATCCTCCTGCCTGTCGGCAGACACGGCAATTTTCCAAATCTGACAGAGAAAAATGCACTTATTTTGAGACACCATTAGCCAAAACCTGGCACTTTTTTGTGGTAAAAATCCGTGAAACCCTTTGTTAATAAATGGTTTTAGGTTTATATGGCTAACGCCACGCTACGCTATCAGTAAGCCCTACTTATCAAGTAATTTTTCTGTCACTACATCAGACTTTAATCCCCATGATTTTTAATATCTTCTTACTTCCTGTTATAATTATAAAAGTGATGTTTTTGTAGCTTTTAAACAATCGTAAAATCTACATTTACAAGATTGCTGGATAAAATATTAGTTCTATTTAATAGAGGGTAAATTAGTTAATGAAAGAACATTTAAAAATCGCCTTATGGAAAGCATCAATTCAGGGACTAATAGTGTTACTTCCTATTTGGGGAAGTTTCCTATTTTTAACTAGTGCGAGAGCAGATTTTAATGGTAATTTGACGATTAATGTGGCAGGAATAAAAGACAAATCTGGAAAAATTTGTGCTAATCTTTTTTCGGGAAGTCAAGGATTTCCTAGTGATAGTAAAAAAGCTGTAAAATCTCAATGTATTAAGATTACAGAAATTTCTCAAAAATTGACTTTTAAGAACTTAAAACCAGGGAATTACGCCGTTGCTTTAATTCATGATGCTAATGAAGATGGTATGATGAATACTAATTCTTTTGGTATTCCCATAGAAGGTTTTGGGTTTTCTAACAATCCAACAATTTTGACAGGTCCACCTAAATTTAATCAAGCGGCTGTTTTCGTAGCAGGTTCAAATACTGATATTGAGATCAAATTACAATATCTTTTCGGTCGTTGATTTACAGCAAGTAGCTTTGAGTGAGGTACACCTTATGCGGGCAAGATGCCCGCAGCACAAGAGTTTTATCATTAATATCTGTACTTCATAATACCGGGAAATGCTGTATTTTGATGTAAATATTGGCGTTGCATAATAGCCGTATGAATTTAGCAACGCCCAAATATTTTCAGGGATTCATTATTGATAATTATTGGAAATTTTGTATCCCCAAATACAGCTAACAAATCATAAAAGAAAATAAAGAAATCCAGCTTTCATCTAACAAACCCATAAAATAATAATAGTATTAGCTAATACATAAAATCTATTTTTACTGTCATCAAAGCAACGATTCTAAAGCAATGAGTACAACTTAATATATATTAAAATATCTGGACTAAATAGCTGCAAAGTCTTACAGGTTAAGGGATTTGTTTTGAGTACAAAAATGCTGCATCCCTCAACCAAAAATATCAGTACCCCAGTTAGAAAAAGCTAGTACCCCTACCCCAAAATAAAATGTAAAGTTCTGTTAAATAGGGGTTTAAACCTATTGAGTACAAAGGTAATAAATTTAATAAATCTAATCTGCATTGCTAATTTTATCCCTTTGAAAGTTATCTGATATAAGCATAAAAACACTACAGGATCAATGCACCAGTCTTTAAACTCAATAAAACCGAATATGTCAACTTTATCTAGTTTGAATTACTCATGGCACACAATTGTAATTTTTTAAATATTGGTGAACAAATTTTGCAAATTCCTCTGGGTGATAGATGGTGTATTTATCACCGTTTGCAAGAGTTAATGATTTGTTGTTCCTGTCCCCCGGATGGGTCTTTGCGTATCCAAGTGAATAACCTCCAAGAAGCGATTCTAGTTCGTAGTACATTAATGCAATTTTTTGCTTCTCGTCATCAATTGGTGACATGGTTAGAAAATTGTTTGTGTAATGAGATTGAGTTTTAATGAGTATGAATGATGACTATTAACCAAAAGCAGATCAGAGGTTAATTCTTAATGCAACTCTGATTGATAGTAAGTCATTTTTCCCTCACAAATTATCTTGCATATTCAAGATAATTCACCTAAGCTTAGGTTCACCCAGTTTGCTAAAACTAAAATAATTAGTCATTGCTTATGGGAATAACTGGTACTTTATGTTGATTTCGATTGTCAATGTCCAATTATGGTAATTAATAGTAGTAATAAGAAGTTATTGCAATTCCTACAAAAAGAACTAGCACTTTCCACCGCTGATATTGCAGTAGCAACGCGACACCCTGAATTTAATCATTGTCCTTTACCGATGCTACTTTGGCAATATGGTTTAGTAGATTTACAGCAATTAGACAGAATTTTTGATTGGCTGGCAGAACATTCTTAGTTATAGTAGATGAAAAATTATCAGTAAACATAAGAGGTAGAAATTATGATTACTAGCTTAATTGCTGGCATGAGTATGTTATTTTTTACAGGATTTGTTAATGTTTATCTGGGTTATTTGTTAGTGACAAAATCCACAAATAATACCACCAAAAATACTTGATAATTGATACGAATTTTTGGTTTCCTACCATACAGATGCAACAGAAATATTGGAGTAATAATTAAGGATCGTAAATCATGATTCATGATTTATTCGCTCAATCAAGTATTTATTGTACATCTACCCTTACTCAGAATTGTAGCGAACAAGGATATTAGAAAAAACTCCGCTAGAGGGATGTTAAAATGTATCAAATCATGATTAATGATACGACATTACGTGATGGAGAACAAGCGGCCGGTGTTGCTTTTAACTTAGAAGAGAAAGTAGCGATCGCTCAATTCTTAGATACCATTGGTGTCCATGAATTAGAAGTAGGAATTCCCGCCATGGGAGAGGAAGAAATTCGCGCCATTGTTGCCATTCGTAACTTAGATTTAAACGCTAAACTATTAGGTTGGAATCGCGCTGTATTATCAGATATAAAAGCTTCTATAGCCTGTGGATTGGAGCGAGTACATATTGCCATTCCTGTGTCAGGAGTACAAATTGCAGCTAAATTTCATGGTCAATGGCGCGTAAGTTTACAAAGACTAAAAGACTGTATTAGCTTTGCATTAGATCAAGGTCTTTGGGTATCAGTTGGTGGCGAAGATTCTTCTAGAGCCGACGAAAATTTTCTCCAAGATGTTGCTCTTTTATCCCAAGAATGGGGAGCATCACGATTTCGTTTTTGTGATACAGTTGGGGTACTTGATCCCTTCAGCACTCACATAAAAGTTAAGCGTTTAGTATCAACCCTATCAATTCCTATTGAGATTCACACCCATAATGATTTTGGACTAGCAACTGCTAACGCCTTAGCCGGAATCAAAGCCGGTGCTATGTCTGTAAATACCACCGTTAATGGATTAGGAGAAAGAGCCGGAAATGCAGCCCTAGAGGAAGTAATTATGGCTCTCAAATGTATCTACGGTGTTGATTTAAAAATTCAAACTCAACACTTGTTAAAACTATCTCAATTAGTTGCTAGAGCCTCCGGTGCTAAGGTTCAACCTTGGAAAGCAATTGTAGGTGAAAATACCTTTGCTCATGAGTCTGGTATTCATGCTCATGGTGTACTCCAAAACCCCATCACCTATGAACCATTTTCCCCTCAAGATGTGGGCTGGGAACGGCGTTTAGTCATAGGTAAACACTCTGGCCGCCATTCATTATCTAACTTATTAGAACAGCATGGAATCTTTCTTGATTCTCAAGAAACCCAAGCTATTTTGGATATAGTTCGTCAACAATCAATTCTCAAAAAACGTAGTCTCACTACAGAAGAATTATTAAATTTAGTCAGCGAAAAAAGGTATTCCCATGCAACGTGATGAAATAGAACTGAACTCGCAACCTATTTTTGAAATTGGTCAAAAAGTCCGAGTTAAGAAACTAATCAAAAACGATGGAACTTTTCCCGGTCGAGAAATTGGGGAAGTTTTAGCAAGAATTGGTGATGTGGGTTATGTATCCAGTATCGGCACATTTTTGCAAGCTTATTATATCTATGCTGTACATTTTTTGGAAACAGGGTACATCATCGGTTGTCGAAAAAGAGAACTAGAATCTGCTGAGGAAAAACATGAAAGTAATGTTGCGAATGAATGATGCTGGTACTTTAGTTGTCTATGTCGCTAAAAAAGACTTAGAAGAAGAAGTAGTCAAACAAACAGATTGTGAAACAGGTAAAATTCTCACTTTAGCTAATGGTTGGGAATTAGAATTTAGTGAAATATCAGATAAAAGCTGTTTACCTTTGACTGTGGAAGCTAAACGTCTTTCTTAAAAACTCAGAAAATATCAAGAAGGTAAAAGTTAAAAATCTCTTTTTTCCTCTTCCTTATTTCTGGTAATTATCAACATTACCCCAGTAAAATGGGGTTTATTATTTTTTTGAAAAAGTTGAGTTATTGAAAATGAATGAGAAATATCTGACATTATCAGGATTAAATATTGAAGGACAATTTTTAGGATTTGTGGGTAAGGAAACAGGTAAATGTAAACATTTACGGTTGAGAATTGGCTCAGGAAATATCAAAATCAAAATTCCTAAAAATTTACGTTGTTCTCTAGGTTCATCTTTATTACCCGGTGAACAAATTCGCATTAATGCTATTAGTAAATTAAACCCCCGCAGTCATAAGCTAAAACTCCAAGTTAATCAAATCCAACCCATTGGTTTTTGTCCTCTGAAAAATCCACTTTCTCAACCCAAAGCCAAGATTATGGTATGTCAAAAATCTGGTTGTTTGAAACGAGGTGGAAAGGGGTTATTATCAGACCTAGAAAAAACCTTGGGCGATCGCGGTTTATCTGATCAAGTCATAATTGAACATACCGGTTGTCAAAAACGCTGTAGCAGCGCTCCCAATTGTGTTTTAATGTTAGGTAAAAAGCAATACAAGAAAGTTCATCCAGAAGGTATAGCCTCTTTGTTAGAGGATGTTTTAAAAGTCTAAGGGCGATTAGAAATCACATCTACACAGACAAAACCTGCCTACGCAGGTTTCAAATCCTTAATTTTTCCTTAGTCC
>OMJF01000088.1 GCA_900299285.1 Anabaena sp. 54
CCATTACCCATTACCCATTACCCATTACCCATTACCCATTACCCATTACCCATTACCTGTTCCTAAGAGAGTTGAAACAAGAAAGTCACTAAATCGCCCTTACCCAGGCTAATGCGATCGCCAGGACGGAGGCGATGTCTATTTCCTGGTAATAGAGGTAAATTGTTAATGTAAGTACCATTGGAACTACCCGCATCTTCTATATAACAAGCATCTCCCTCAATCCGAATATCTGCATGAATCCGGGAAACAATCTCCGAATTTGTGAACCCTGAAACATCAATATCTGGGGGAATTCGGTCATTAGGCTTCCCAATATGAATCACCGAGAGATTTTGTGGTAATTCTATTTCTTGGTTAGCTTGAACATAAAATAACCGCGCCACTACCTGTTGTAATTGGGTGTTAGACACCTTAGCTGGCGGCGCAGCAGGGGCTACTTCAGGAATTGTTGGCGGATCTATCTGGGGTACATAAGGAGGCGGAATATAAGCTTCCGGTTCTGGTGCTACAGGCGCTGGTGGAGGAGTAAGGACAGCAGGAATATATACTTCCGGTTCTGGTGCTACAGGTGCTGGTGGAGGAGTAAGGACAGGGGGAATATATATTTCCGGTTCTGGTGCTACTGGTGCTGGTACAGAAGGAATATAAACAGCTTGTTCCTGGACTACAGCTACAGGTGGGGGAGTAAGTACAGGAGGAATATAAACTTCTGGTTCTGGTGTTATGGGAGGAACATAAATGGCTTGTTCCTGAACTATAGCCACTGGCGCTGGTGCTATGGGCGATATATTAACATTAACAGCAGGGGTGACAGTATTCGCAATTCCCAGAGCATCGGGCTTTAATAGTTCCATGATTGGATCAGGAGCAACCGGCGGTACTTGTACAGGAATATTAGCAGCAGCCATGGGCGCGACTATGGTTGCTGTAACAGCAGCAGCGTGAAGACGTAGGTTATAACCGCACTGACCGCAGAATGCCGCATCTGACTGTACTGTTGCTCCACAATTAGGACATTTAGCTGTAGCTGGCAACGGGCTGTAGCAAGCTTCACATTGAACAGCCCCATCTGGATTAGGGTGATTGCAATTAGGGCAAACTATCATGGATTTAAGCCTTAGTCAAGGTCGTTGTAAAAATATTACTGACAAGCACAGCAGTAACTTTAGCTTTTGATGCTAATAATTACCTAGAGTGAAAACATTTAACTTTTGAGTTCTAAACCAGCCGCAGTATCTAGCAACCAGTAAAGTTCTCCCTGGGGTTTAATCAAGCGAGATGGATAAGCAAAATCATCTGCTACTGATGCGAAAATTTGCGCCAGTGCTGGCCTTTTATTAGCACCAGCAACCATAAAAATCACACTGCGAGCCGCGTTAATCAATGGGTAAGTAAAGGTAATGCGGAGACTGTCACCTTTATTACCAACAGTAATTAAGCGATCGCAGACCTTGAGAGCCTCTGTGTAGGGAAACAAAGATGCAGTATGGGCATCATCGCCCATTCCCAATAAAACTACATCTAATGCTGGGAACTCTCCAGATCCGGAATTAAAAAATGTTTGCAGATGCTGATTATACTTAGCTGCGTCCACTTCTGGATCAGCGGACAAAGTGGGTATAGCATGAATATTAGCCGCTGGTATAGCAACCTGATCTAACCATGCTCGTCGCGCCATTAGTTCGTTGCTATCAGGGTGATTTGCTGGCACATAACGCTCATCTCCCCAGAATACATGAATTTTATCCCAAGGTAAATTTTGCGTGGCCATGGCTTCATACAAAGGTTTTGGTGTGCTGCCACCTGATAAAGCAATTGTAAATTTTCCCCGATCCCTAATAGCAGTTTGCACTTTTGACAGGATCAATTCTAGCGCCCGTTGGACTAGTTCGGACACGCTGGTGTGAACTTCAACAGTTTTGTTCATGGCATTATCATTACATGATGCTGTTTCTTTGCAATACCATAGCGAACTTCTGACCATTTTCCGGTTTAACTGTGGAAACTTTTAACATCATCAAGTTAAGCCATAAATTATGGTCTTCTATTGTCCTTTACCTTCTTTATCATTTTTCTGGATTGCTTGTCAGTATTCAGTTGTACTAATCGCTCATAATCACTGCTCAAGACTGTTGATGTAATAACAAATACTTCTGTACATCTGTACATAAGTAAAAAATAAATATTCTTACCAGTTTAGCAGTTGTAAAAATTGACAGATCAGTATATCCATATCAACTTAAATCCAATTATAAATTTTTTCTTCCTTTGCGCCTTTGCTCCTTAGCGTCTTAGCGCGAAACCAAAACCTAAAAAGTCACAACACTGCGAATAGAGTCACCCTTGTGCATTAAATCAAAAGCATCATTAATTTTTTCTATCGGCATAACATGAGTAATTAAATCATCAATATTAATTTTACCATCCATATACCAATCTACAATTTTTGGCACATCAGTTCTTCCTCTAGCACCACCAAAAGCCGAACCTTTCCAAACTCTTCCAGTTACTAGTTGAAATGGACGAGTGCTGATTTCTTGTCCCGCACCAGCAACACCAATGATCACACTTACACCCCAACCTTTATGACAACATTCCAAAGCTTGACGCATGGTATTAACATTGCCAATACATTCAAAAGAATAGTCAGCACCACCTTTTGTTAAGTCTACCAAATAAGGAACTAAATCACCCGCAATTTCTTGAGGATTGACAAAATCTGTCATGCCGAATTTTTCAGCTAAAGCCCGTTTTTTAGGATTAATATCTACACCAATAATTTTATTTGCGCCCACCATTTTCGCACCTTGGATGACGTTTAGACCAATCCCGCCTAAACCAAAAACTACTACATTTGCACCTGGCTCTACTTTAGCTGTATAGATTACCGCACCAATACCTGTTGTTACGCCACAACCAATATAACAAACTTTATCAAAAGGGGCATCCTCTCGAATTTTGGCGACAGCAATTTCTGGCAATACCGTATAATTAGCGAAAGTGGATGTACCCATATAATGGTGAATCATGTCGCCACCAATACTAAAACGACTAGTACCATCTGGCATTAAACCCCGTCCTTGTGTGCGACGAATTGCTTGACAAAGATTGGTTTTGAAGCTGAGACAATAATCACATTGACGACATTCAGGGGTGTATAAAGGAATTACATGATCTCCTGGTTTAAGACTTTTGACATCAACCCCCACTTCGACAACTACACCAGCACCTTCATGTCCTAAAATTGCCGGAAATAAACCTTCAGGATCATCACCAGCAAGGGTAAAAGCATCTGTATGACATACCCCACTAGCTTTGATCTCAATTAATACCTCTCCTGCTTGGGGTCCTTGTAATTGTACGGTTTCAATTGTCAGGGGTTTTCTCGGACTGTATGCTACTGCTGCTTTGATTTCCATTTGATTCTCTTTATTGGCGAAGATTTACGTAATTTTATCTCACCCAGTGGCACTCCAGGCGCGAAGAGGAATATTTTTGATGATTACTTGTCAAATTGTTCTATGTATGCTAAAATAGTAGGCATTGCCAGAAAAATATCCTATCTGATTAACTACGGCAGCAGCTATTTTAGCGATTATGACCATAAACTAGATATTGGCAGCAACTACCCACTTCTGCGATTAATGAAATCTGTAATAAACATGATCAAACCTGCCCTTACTAAAATTGGCGCTCAAATGTCTAACTTAACTGGCGTAAGAGCGATTATGAAAGATATTAACGAAACCCTCCGAGCTAGTCAAGGAAAGGAATTATATAATTTGAGTGCCGGTAATCCCCTGATTTTACCAGAGGTGGAACAGTTATGGCGGGATTGTACGGCGGATTTATTGGCTAGTCCTGAATATGGTGAGGTTGTTTGTCGTTACGGTTCTAGTCAAGGTTATTCACCATTAATTGACGCAATTGTCAAGGACTTTAACCAGCGTTATGGGTTAAGTTTAACTGACCGGAATATTTTAATTACTGCGGGTAGTCAAACTATCTATTTTTATGCCGCTAATGCTTTCGGTGGTTATACTCAAGATGGTCATTTAAAGGAAATTGTCCTGCCTTTAAGTCCAGATTATACTGGCTATGGTGGTGTTTGTTTATTCCCAGAAGCTTTAGTCGCTTATAAGCCTACTTTGGATATTGATAGGAACTCACACCGTTTTAAATATCGTCCTGATTTTAACCAACTTTCTATTACGGAAAATACTGGTTGTGTGATTTTTTCCCGTCCTTGTAATCCTACTGGTAATGTTTTAACCAATGATGAGGTGAATAAAATCACTAACTTGGCTGAACCTCATCATGTTCCTGTATTAATTGATTCTGCTTACGCGCCCCCGTTTCCAGCTTTGAATTTTACAGACATGACTCCCGTATTTGGGGAAAATATCCTCCACTGTATGAGTTTATCAAAGGCGGGATTACCTGGAGAACGCATTGGAGTGGCTATTGGTGATGAAAAGCTAATTCAGGTTTTAGAATGTTTCCAAACTAATGTGGGAATTCATTCTTCTCGATATGGTCAAGCGATCGCCGCTCGCGCCATAGAATCAGGTATATTAGCAAATATCGCCGAAAATGTGATTCGTCCTTTCTATCAGAAAAAGTTTGATGTGCTAGAAAGTACATTGGCTGTAGCAATGCCCAAAAATTTACCGTGGTTTTTACATCGTGGCGAAGGAGCGATTTTTGGCTGGTTATGGTTGCAGGATTTACCCATGACTGATTGGGAATTTTACCAGGAATTAAAGAAAGTTGGTGTAATAGTTGTTCCTGGTAGTAGTTTCTTCCCAGGTTTACAAGAGGAATGGGAACACAAACACCAATGTCTGCGAATTAGTTTGACTGGTAGTGATGAAGAGATTATTATCGGTATGCAGCGTTTAGCTAAGGTTGCTGAACGGGTTTATCAAGTTGCGGCTGTAAGTGTGTAAGAGAAATGAACCACGAAGAAGCGAAGAACACGAAGAAAATATTGTCAGGAAGCAGGAAGCAGCCAGCAAGGGTAAAAGATCAAAGATATCCTCTTTCTGGTGCTGTGAAGGCTGAGAAACCCTGTTCTCAACCAGTTCCTAATCTTGATGATTGGTTAGAAATTGGTAGAATTGTCGCACCTCAAGGTTTAAATGGGGAGTTGCGTGTTTATCCTGATACTGATTTTCCAGAACGCTTTGAAAAACCAGGAAGACGTTGGTTATTGGGTTCTGGAGAAACGGAACTTCAACCTGTGGAATTATTACATGGACGCTATATTGAGGGTAAAAATCTCTATGTGATTAGATTAAAAGGAGTAAGCGATCGCTCTCAAGCTGAAAATATGCGTGATGGTCGTTTTTTTGTGCCTGTAAGCGATCGCCCTAAATTGGCAGCGGGTGAATTTCATGTGATAGATTTGTTAGGATTGCAGGTTTTTATGCAATCATCTGGGGAGTTGGTGGGAACACTGGTGGATATATTACCTTCAGGTCATGATTTATTAGAAGTAAAATTAGATGCTGCTTTTGCTGAAGATAAAGCCGGAAAAACAGTTTTAATTCCCTTTGTAATGGAAATTGTCCCTGTTGTGGATCTGGAAAATCGTCGCGTCGAAATTACCCCTCCCCCTGGTTTGTTATCAATTAATGATTAGTTAGAAATAAGTTATTGGCCATTTAGACTATGTCACATAAGTGGTTTAACAACCCTTTGTATTTGGAATTAATACCTGCCTATATTTACTTAGGTTAAGATGAATATCCTGTTATATCATGTCCGTTCAATCACTATTGTATTGCCTTTTCCCAATTACCAATTACCCATTACCAGCCTCAACAGATATGATAAGTGTTCAACCGGACATGATATGAAAATCCCTCACCCCAATCTGGGAGGTATCCCATAATTTCTATATTGCCAATAATCTCGCAAAATCCGGTCATGATCAAAACACAAATCACCAGGAACACACCAAGGCTCGAAAATACCCACACTCTTAGCATCATCACCCGCTAAAGGTTGACCTGTAGCTGTTGCTAAAAATACAATACTAATTGTATGCTGACGGGAATCACGACGGGGATCAGAATAAACTAATAATTGTTGAATTAACTCTACTTTTAACCCTATTTCTTCCTCTGCTTCCCTAATTGCGGCTTTTTCCACAGTTTCACCATAATCCACAAAACCACCAGGTAGCGCCCACCCTAAAGGTTCATTATGTCTTTCAATGAGAATAATAGGGCGATGGGGTCTATCAATTAACTCAATAATGATATCAACAGTGGGTACAGGGTTTCTGTAAGTCATTGTTTATTTGTTAATATGTAGGTTTATAGCTCCTCGACTTGTTCAAGAAGTCGGCGATTTGAGTAACTATAATGATTATTGTGATCAATCTTCTTATTTCTTTACAAATTACAACAGTCAAGATTAACTATGCCATGATAAACTCGGTACTTAACTTATAAACAATTATCTTTCCTATATTTCAGGTTAAATATGCCTTTTCCTAGATCCAGTGGTATTCTACTACATCCCAGTTCTTTCCCCAGTCGTTTTGGTATTGGGGACTTAGGACTGGAAGCCTATGATTTTATTGATTTTCTTAAAAATAGTCACCAGCAATATTGGCAAGTTTTACCTCTAGGTCCGACTGGTTACGGTAATTCTCCCTATATGTGCTATTCTGCTATGGCAGGAAATTACTTTTTAATTAGTCCCGAAAAGTTGCTAGAGGAGGGTTTGCTAATTGAATCAGATTTAGCTGATTTACCAGATTTTCCATCAGATTATGTAGATTTTCAGGAAGTTATCCCGGTTAAAGTTAATTTACTCATTAAAGCTTGTGAAGACTTTAAAACTAAGGCCACTTTAACTCAAAAACAAGCTTTTACCAAGTTTTGTACTGATAAAGGCTATTGGTTAAATAATTACGCTCTGTTTATGGCTCTTAAAGATGCCCAAAATGGTGCAGGCTGGCATAATTGGGAGCCGGAATTGTCAAAGCGTGAACCAGCGGCTTTAGCTGCGATGGAACAAGAATTAGCGGCAGAAATTTTTTATTATAAGTTTGTCCAATATGAATTTTTCCGTCAATGGTCAGAACTGAAAAACTATGCTAATGAAAATGGTGTAGAAATTATTGGTGATATCCCCATTTATGTAGCCCATGATAGCGCTGATGTCTGGGCTAATCCTGAAATATTTGCTCTAGACGAGGAAACAGGAGCAGCAGCTTTAATGGCCGGAGTTCCACCAGATTATTTTAGTGCCACAGGTCAATTATGGGGAAATCCGGTTTATAATTGGGAAGAATTACAAAAACAAGACTTTAAATGGTGGGTACTGCGTTTTGAGGCCATGTTGGATTATGTGGATATCATTCGCATTGATCATTTCCGGGGTTTTGAGGCTTATTGGGCTGTACCCCAAGGTGAAACAACTGCTATGAATGGTGAATGGATTAAAGCTCCCGGTGTGGCTTTATTTGAAACTATTAGAAAGCAGTTAGGTAAGTTACCTGTGCTGGCGGAGGATTTGGGGATTATTACGCCAGAAGTGGAAGCACTGCGAGATCAATTTGAGTTTCCAGGAATGAAGGTATTACAGTTTGCTTTTGGTTCTGATCCCGGAAATCCGTTTTTACCCTTTAATTACAATCGTAATGCTGTAGTTTATACTGGCACTCATGACAATGATACAACTGTGGGCTGGTTTAATGTTGCAAATGATTACGAAAAGCAAAATTTATTGTTGTATTTAGGTTGTATTAGTCCTGATGGCGTAAATTGGGATTTAATTAGATTAGCTTTGAGTTCTATCGCTAATCAGGCGATTATACCTTTACAGGATGTATTAGGTTTGGGAACTGATGCCAGAATGAATTTTCCAAGTACAGCGGAGGGAAATTGGCAATGGCGTTATCAAGCAGGTGTATTAACCCAAGAATTAAGCGATCGCTTAAAAACTCTTACCCTACGTTGTGGACGCGCCCCTAGACAATCCTAAGTTAGTTAAACAATTTTCGGCTCATAAACACGAAAAACTTGATGTTTCCGCTATTTTGTTCTGGTTTGACTTAATAGACGAAAACCCCAAGTTTTTGGTTAAACCACCTTTGATTGAGATCAAGCCAAAAGCCAAAATCAGCCAAAATTTAACGATGATTTCCGGTTAGTTTGGTCCAGCAGCGATCTTGATTTCCTCGGTTTTGCCAATTTCCCCCATTTCTTTGGCTTTCTGCTGATTTACACTCATTAAAACCCCACCCGCATTATCAGTTTTTACTGTCACTTGCTGACTAGCTTTCCAAGTACGACTAGAACCCTGTGGTAAAACTCCTTCAAAGGCCGTTTTACCGTCCGTAACCACACTAATCCAAGAGGAGGCTTTTAAGGTCAGACCAACTTGCACAGACCGATCCTGTTCACTACTAGACCTTTTATGAGAAGATATTTCTTGTTCTGTTGATGACTGTACTGTCTTTAATTGAATTTGCAATAATTGAGATAAACTGTTAACAGAGCAAAAAATCAAAACAATGTAAAATAGGTAAAGATGTATGGGACGAAATTGAGCAATGTTTTGGTTTTTCCAAGTGGATTTAAAAGTTACTGGTTGATAACCAATCGGGAAATGACTGGCAAATTCCCCCCCCTCAATCCCTAAAGCGTCTGCAAACTGCCTAATTAAACCTTGAATATAAATTGGTTCTGGTAGGTCGCTTAAATTACCTTCTTCAATGGCTTGCAAAAGTCGTCGAGGAATTCTGGTGAAGATGACTAACTCGTCAAGAGTTAAGTTCTTTTCCTGACGTAGGGAAGCAAGTTGAGAGCCAAGCTGCATCAACTTTTCACTTTGATGTTGCTTGATAGAAGGTTTGAGGGGTTGTTCATCCTTCTTTCTGAACCATTTCATGTTTTTCTTTTACTCCTTAACTCAGCTTTGTCTTTATGGGTGTGCGATTTATCTGCTTGCTTAAAAAAATCATCTCATCTTGAGTTAAATGACGATATTCACCAACTTGCAAAAATGGTGTTATTGTCGTTTTTAGTTGAATTGAACCGATAGCCGTCCGATGTAGTTTGATAACTGGATATCCTAACTGTTCGGCCACACGGCGAATTTGCCGATTTCTTCCCTCCTGTAAAACAATTTCTAAACAGCTTTGGTTAATATAAGTTTCAATTAAACGCACCCGGGCTGGTCTGGTGATTTTTCCTTCCAGAATTACACCCTGACTCCACTTTTGAAGAACTGCTGCGGGAGGATGTCCTTGGACAATAACACGATAGCTCTTGGAAATACTATGACTAGGATGGGTAAGTCCATAAGTTAGTTCCCCATCATTTGTCAAGATTAACGCTCCTGTAGAGTCTACATCCAAACGACCAACAGGGTGAATACCCAATCCCTCTCTTAATTCTGAGGGTAGCAGATCCAGCACCGTTGGTCTTCCTTGGGGGTCATAGCAAGTAGATACAAATCCTGCTGGTTTATGCAGCAATAAATAGATCAAAGATGGACGTTGTTCTGTCAGAACCGGTAGATCATCAATCAAGATCTTGTCTCGTTGAGGATCGACTTTTTGACCTAAATGTGCCAATATGCCATTAACACGCACCCTGGATTGTTTAATCATTTCTTCGGCTTGACGACGGGAAGCAATACCCCATTGAGCTAAAATTTTTTGTAATCGTTCCTCCATGTTTTAATTGTCAATTTTTTTATTGAATAGTATTATACTGCTGATTTTTTGACTTTTTTGTTAAAAAACTAGTATCTTACAGTTAAGAACTGTTTAACATACTTATAACACTTACGCAAGTGTCACACAAAAAATCTATTGTCAGGTGCATTAGATATCAACAATGCGTTTATTTGCCAGATTTTTGCGGTGGTCATACACCTTACCAATGTGCCAGTTGCGTAAGTCCTGACTTAATAGCTAAAGATATTTACATAGAATTACTGGAAAATGATAGAAACAAATCCTATAAATACAGATAACAACAAAGTTAAGATAATTACAAAGGTTCTGACTTCAGCAATTAAGTTATGGCTAAGAACCCAATTAAATCAAGTATCGGATTTAGATGTGCATATTAAAGCGAGCGATCGCCAGCTTATCTCTGGTTATATTCCTGCGGTATCAATTTCTGCTAGTAAAGCTGTGTATAAAGGGATTCATATCACGGAAATCGAACTCTATGCCGAAAAAATACAACTTAATGTCTCATCAATATTAAGAGGACAGCCGCTGAAATTATCAGAAATAGTACCTGTTGTTGGTAAACTCATAGTTGAAGAACAGGATCTTAATAACTCGCTCTCCTCTCCATTATTATTGACGGCCATAAATGATTTACTGACTACACTATTACCACAATCTGGAGTAAATTCCCAGTCCTTGACTTGGCGGAAAATTACCCTTGACAATCAGCTATTAATGCTGCATGGTATAACCATATCTGATACCTATGAAACATTCTTTAATATTCATTTAGGCTTAAAACTGCTTAATGGACAAGAATTGCAATTTACACAAGTTGAGATCAAAAGCGACAAAGAGGTGATTTTAGAAGGATATGCTCCTGATATTATAAATCTGGGGACGGATGTTGATATTCAAGAAATCCTTTTGCAACCGGGACAACTAACTTGCTATGGACGCATTAATATTAATCCATAACTGTCTGTCTGCATTAGGATTTAAGGATTTTCAGGATTTTCAGGATTTTATCTTGATATGTGACAATAAACCACAAACAGGAATTACAGAGTTGTTTGTAAGAGTGGTAAAAGCAACGTCACAAAATAATAAACTAAAGGAGCGGTAAAAATATAACTATCAGTCCGATCTAAAATACCACCGTGGCCGGGGATTAATTGTCCAGAATCTTTCACACCTGCATCACGTTTAAGTAAAGATTCCGTTAAATCACCTAATAAACTAGCAATACCAATAATCAAACCCAATGTCAAACCAGTCATTAACCAGTAGGGAAAATGGAGAAAATAAGCACCTGTCACAGCCACAGCCAAACTAGCAGTAATACCAAAAACTGCACCTTCTACGGTTTTTCTGGGACTAATATCCGATAAACGAGTCTTACCAAAGAATTTACCAATAATATAAGCACCAATATCAGCAGCCCAAATACACAAAAATGCGAGCATAGTGGTTGTTAAACCTGTGGGTAAAGCGCTAAAATTGCCTTGTCCAATATCGTCCCAATGGGATGGCCAATAACCACCTAAAGGCAGATTACTGGTAAGATCATGATTAATTGCCCGTAAGCGTACCCAGTAACTTGGTAAATAACCTACATAAAACAAACCCATAATAGAAGCAGAAATATCAGCAATTGTGGCTAGTTTAGGTTGAAAAAGTAGATAAAAACAAATCAGTGTTCCCGCTATGGGCATAATTGCATCCGCTAAACTAGGATTAAGAGTACAAATTGCCAATAAAGCTTGACTGACAAAGATAGTAGTTTTTACCGCTGGTGTGATACCGCGAGAACGCACCAAATTAAAATATTCTTGTTGACCTAAAAATACAACAATAGCGATCGCTATGGTGAAATACCACCCTCCTAACAGGGTTGAAGATAGCGCCATGACAATTGCAATAATTCCGCTAAAAATTCGAGACCAGGGCATAATAGTATTTTAGATTTTGGATTTTAGATTTTGGATTGAATCCAAAACCGAAAACCGCAGAAATTTTGATTCAAAATTCAAATTTAGTCTAATTTAGTCTAATTTCTCACCACTGAGAATAAAAATGGGATCTGCGGCTACAAAAGTTTGAGAATAACCCCGTGTTTCCAAACGGTTCACCCCTGACTGGACAACTTCAATATTTCTTACTCTCAATTGAGAAAAGCTTTGAGAAATAGCATACAGACTTTCTAGATTAGCAGCTGTTGCCACTACTCGTCCAGATGTGGGTAAATATTGCCATGCAGCTTGGACAATTTCATGTATGGCTTTTCCCCCTTCAATGCAAATACGATCAGGTTGTAACTTGATTTGCTTTAAACATTCTGGGGCGCTACCTTCAATCACTTCTACGTTTTTTACTTCAAAGCGATCGCAATTGCGTTTAATCAGGTTAGCTACATCCTCATCACGTTCAATGGCAATTACCCGTCCTTGGGGACACAATAAACCCACCTCTATAGGAATTGTACCCGTTCCCGCGCCAATATCCCACAATATTGAATCTGCTTGTAGTCGCAGTTGAGAAATCAACAACAATCTTAATTCTCGCTGACTCAAGGGAATACCTGGTAAATGGTCAAATAATTCATCGGGAATCCCTGGAGTAATATAAGGCCAAAGTGGGGAAGGCATAAGCAATTAAAAATTAAAATTAACAATTAAATTAACAATTAAATTAACAATTAAATTAAAATCGGGAATGGGGAAGATAATTTTGGTATTTATGCTCATGAGTGACACAAGGATACTTTAATGATCATGAATAGGGAAATATTAGCCAATCGCTACGAGATTCAACAACAGTTAGGCAAAAAAGCTGGTAGAAGCACTTTCCTCGCTACTGACTTAGTAACTGGAAAATCGGTAATTGTCAAGTTACTTGCTTTTGGTGGTGATTTTGAATGGGATGATCTGAAATTGTTTGAAAGGGAAGCCCAAACTTTAAAATCTTTATCACATCCCTTTATTCCAGCTTACTTAGACTATTTTGAGGTTAATTCCCCTATATATCAAGGATTTGCCCTCGTCCAGACTTATATCCCCGCCCAAACTATAGAACAATATTTACAAACTGGGAGAAAATTTACGGAAGTTGAAGTCCAAGAAATTGCCAAAGCAGTTTTAGAAATTCTTATATATTTACATAACTTAAATCCGCCAGTCATCCATCGTGATATTAAGCCTAGTAATATTTTATTAGGAGAACGTTCTGGTAATAGCGTCGGTTCAGTTTATTTAGTAGATTTTGGTTCAGTTCAGACTGTTCTAGCAGCAGAAGGAGGGACAAAAACGATTGTCGGAACCTATGGTTATATGCCACAAGAACAGTTTGGAGGCCGCACAGTTCCCGCTTCTGACCTTTATAGTTTAGGTGCAACCCTGATTTATTTAGTGACAGGGACTCACCCAGCAGATTTACCCCAAAAAGATTTTTGCATTCAGTTTCAGCAATTTGCTAATATTATTCCCTATTTTACTAATTGGTTGCAGAAAATCACAGAACCGAGTTTAGAAAAGCGTTTCTCTTCTGCAACTCAAGCGCTGATAGCTTTAGAACAGGGAGGGGGAGAATATACCGAAATTACAGCTTTAGCTGTTGGTAAACCAGCAGGTAGTAAAATTCAACTCACCAAAAATGAAGATTTTTTAGAAATTACCATCCCCCCTACTGGCTTTAAACCCTCGATGGTATTTATAGGTTTTTTTGCCACATTTTGGAATTTATTTATCCTAGTTTGGACTATTGGCGCTCTTTCTGCTCCTTTTCCCGCGAATATTCCCTTTGCTTTGTTTTCATTACCTTTTTGGTGCGCTGGTTTTTCGATGATTTACGGTGTAGTATACGGATTATTTGGCAGGATGAAAATACGTATAGATAAACAACAAATTACTTTTAATGCTTGGTTGGGAAAATGGAAAATCCGCCGTCGTTCAGCTTCTAGAACAAGTATTAATAAACTGATTTATACACCACAATATTTTACCAGAGATTCAGAAGGAGATAGAATGCTACAACCAGCAAAATTAGAAATTTGGGCGGGCGTGGAAAAATTTAAATTTGATGTTAATACTCTCAAATCTGAAGCAGAATTAGAATGGTTAGCTAAGGAATTAAGTGATTGGTTGGGTATAGGAATCTCCGAGGTAAGATAATATTGAAGCCTCATCTAAATGCTACCCTGATTAATTTTCAGCATTATTGACGCTTTTGTATTTATCCGCTGAGGTTGGTTAATTACTAAACGTAAATAACATGAATTATAGCTAAAATTAGATTTTTGTAGGTTGGGTTAAGCGACAGCGCAACCCAACAAATACTTGTAAATGTTGGGTTTCG